>JBATMT010000001.1:0-4114 GCA_049289975.1 Paracoccaceae bacterium
ATTCCGCCCTGACCACGCTGGACGAGAAGGAACCTGCCGAGGCACTTGCCGAGGCGATGGAGAATTTCCTTCCTGAACCCGTTGGTATCGGCGTCTTCGAAATCGAAGATGGTTCTGGCCGGTATGAGGTCGGTGTGTACTTCGAGGACGCACCCGACGATACCGAACTTGCGCTGATGGCGGCGATCTTCGGGGCAAAACCATTTGCTGTGTCAGAGGTTCCAGAAACCGACTGGGTTGCGCATGTCAAACGCGAATTGCAGCCAGTCGAGGCTGGCCGGTTCTTCGTTTACGGCTCGCACGACGCAGACAAGGTGCCTCAGGGATCAATTGCGCTTTTGATTGAAGCGGCCATGGCATTTGGGACCGGGCATCACGGAACTACGCGTGGCTGCCTGCTGGCGCTCGACCGGCTTGATCGCGCGGGATTTCGCGGACGCAACGTTGCTGACATCGGCTGCGGGACAGCGGTTCTTGCGATGGCCGCAGCGGCGCTTTGGGGTTTGCCGGTCATCGCATCCGACATCGACCCTGTTGCGGTCGATGTGGCGGTTGCCAATGCATCAGCAAATGGGCTGGCCGATCAGGTCCGGTGTGTCGAGGCAGCGGGCTTCGGCCATGCTGAACTTGCGGCCAAAGCGCCATACGATCTGGTGTTCGCCAATATCCTCAAGGGTCCGTTGCTGGAACTCGCTCCGGCGATGGCTGCACATGTCGGAACGTCGGGCTATGCTATCTTGTCGGGCATCTTGAACGGACAGGCCGACGAAGTGGCCGCCGCCTACAAGCGCGCAGGTTTCCTGCTGACGGCGCGCGACGAGTTGGGTGAGTGGACCACGCTGGTGTTGAAACGCGCCTGAGCGCCGCGAAACGGCCTTATTTCATTGGCAAAATCGATACCGGTCAGTGAAGACAGGTGCGGGATGGTCGATCGCAATCACGATGACTTCGTAGGAAGGCTGGGGCGCATCAACAAGGTGCATGGCTCTGGTGGCGGTTTTGAAGCGACGGGTGCGCTGAGCAAGGCCGACTATCGCCCGCGCAGGTTCCGCATGCGACGCCCTCGGCTTATCGGCATTCTGGTGATGACCGGGGCAGTCCTCGTGTTTCTGAAGGCGACTTTGCAGGTGACGCTGGGGCCGGACGCCTATGACTATAAGGTGGCTCTGCTGAAGAAGGGCAACTGGGCGGACCGGGCGGGTGCCTTCGTCTTGCAGGCCGAACCGGCTACCGATGCGGTTGCTGCGCAATTGCGGCGCTTGACGCTTTCACCAAGAACCTGAGGTCCAGAAAAGCGAAAGGCCGTGTCGGTTACGACACGGCCTTGGCGACATAAGCCGCTGGTCGGGCGCGAATTAGGCGCGCGACGCAATGAATTCGATGTCGCCACGGCAAAGGCCGATATCGTCCAGCTCGCGATCCGAAAGCTTGGCCAGGGCGGTGCGCGTAACACGCGCGTCGTTCCAGGAAGCGATCGAAGCGACGAGATTGCTCACCAGGTTCAGCGCGCTGAAGCTGGAATTTGCACGGGTCGTTTCAAACGCAGACATATTAGTTTCCTCAAAAAAGCGGTCAGTCAAAACGCGTGTTTGCGTCTGACAGGACGGTAGATAGGCGAACGGATTACTGGGCGCCAGAGCTACGGGAGCATCTCTGTCATGCGTTTTTTGCATGCCTCTACGGATGAAGACTGGAAGCGCACAATTTGCACCTAATTCTGTTAAATAACTGTCATAAAAGGGTTTCTGCAACTGCATAAAGCGCCGTTTTTGAATGTCAGGATGTCGCAATTTGACTTTGCGGGTCTGACGTAGCGTCCCCCTCAGATCATGGCTTCTGGCCGGGCTTTCGCGCTTTTGAATGTTCTCATTTCGTGCTAAGCGTGGCTCAAAAGCAACAATTCACACCAGAGCAGGGTGGCAAGATGCGAGTTCTCGGGGTTGATCCGGGTTTGAGAAACCTCGGTTGGGGAATCATCGAGGTACATGGTTCCCGGCTTTCGCATGTTGCAAATGGCGTAATCCATTCCGAAGGCGACGATCTTGCGCAGCGGCTTTTGTCGTTGCATGTCGCGTTGACGGCTGTCGTGGCGGAGTATCGACCAGATGCAGCGGCAGTAGAGCAGACATTCGTTAACAAGGATGGTGCATCAACGCTCAAGCTTGGGCAGGCGCGAGGAGTGGCGATGCTGGTTCCCGCACAGGCGGGGCTTGCCGTCGCGGAATATGCGCCGAACGCGGTGAAGAAGGCGGTTGTGGGCGTCGGGCACGCAGACAAGGTTCAGGTCGCACATATGGTCAGGCATCAGTTGCCGGGCGTGGTGCTGAACGGGGCTGACGCTGCAGACGCCTTGGCGATCGCGATTTGTCATGCTCATCACCTGCAAAGTGCTGGTCGTCTTGCTGCGGCAATCCGGGGGGCGGCATGATTGGGCGAATTGCCGGGGTGATCCTGCATCGGGCGGCCGATCATGTGCTGATCGATGTCAGGGGTGTTGGCTATATCGTGCACGTCTCGTCGCGGACCGCTGCAAGTCTGCCACCAGTGGGCGAGGCGGCGGCTCTCTACACGGAACTGCTTGTCCGCGAAGATCTGTTACAGCTTTTCGGCTTTCCGACCTTGCTGGAAAAGGAATGGCACCGGTTGTTGACGACCGTGCAGGGGGTCGGGGCAAAAGCCTCTATGGCAATCCTCGGGACGCTCGGTCCGGAGGGTGTGGGGCGTGCGATTGCGTTGGGCGATTGGAACGCGGTCAAGGCCGCGCCGGGTGTGGGGCCAAAACTCGCGCAGCGCGTCATCATGGAACTAAAGGAGAAGGCACCGACCGTCATGGCGCTTGGTGGCGCACTATCGGTGGATGTTGGCGGCATGGATGAGGTGATCGAGCCTGTCCAGCCCCGCAAGGCTGCGGCAAAGTCTGTGCCGAACCCTTCAGCGAGCGCAACGGCTGATGCGCTTTCGGCGCTGATCAATCTTGGCTACGGTCAGGGTGAGGCCGCATCGGCCGTGGCACAAGCCTCGGGGGCCGAGCCAGACGCGGCGGCTCCGGCGCTGATCCGGGCGAGCCTGAAACTTCTGGCTCCGAAAGGCTGAAATGACGAGCCCCGATCCGACCTTGCGCCCTGCGCCACAGCCCGAAGATGCGGACCGCGCCTTGCGACCGCAGGTGTTGGCGGATTTTGTGGGCCAGCAGGAAGCGCGATCCAACCTCAGGGTATTCATTGAAAGCGCCAAGATGCGCGGCGAGGCGATGGACCACACGCTGTTCCACGGCCCGCCCGGTCTGGGCAAGACGACCTTGGCGCAGATCATGGCGCGGGAACTGGGCGTGAACTTCCGCATGACCTCGGGCCCGGTTCTGGCACGCGCGGGCGATCTTGCGGCGATCTTGACCAATCTGGAACCGCGCGACGTACTGTTCATCGACGAGATTCACCGGCTGAATCCGGCTGTCGAGGAAGTTCTTTATCCGGCGATGGAAGATTTCGAGCTGGATCTGGTCATTGGAGAGGGGCCGGCGGCGCGGACGGTGCGGATCGAGCTTCAGCCGTTCACGCTGGTGGGCGCGACGACACGGCTGGGGCTTCTGACCACGCCTTTGCGCGACAGGTTCGGCATTCCGACGCGATTGCAGTTCTATACGGTCGATGAGCTGGACCATATCGTGACGCGCGGTGCGCGGCTTTTGGGGATATCGTCTGACCCCGAAGGCACGCGCGAAATTGCCAAGCGGGCGCGCGGCACGCCGAGGATTGCCGGGCGGTTGCTGCGTCGGGTCGTGGATTTCGCGCTGGTCGAGGGCGACGGGCGGCTATCGCGGGAGATTGCAGACAGTGCGCTGACGCGGCTGGGTGTGGATCATTTGGGGCTTGATGGAGCCGATCGCCGGTATCTGACGCTGATCGCCGAGAATTACGCAGGCGGGCCGGTTGGGGCCGAGACGCTTTCGGCGGCGCTGTCGGAAAGCCGCGATGCGATCGAGGAAGTGATCGAGCCGTTCCTTTTGCAGCAGGGCCTGATCCAGCGCACGCCGCGTGGCCGCATGCTGGCGCAGAAGGCCTGGACGCATCTGGGGCTCGCAGCGCCACGCTTGCCGGGGCAGACGGACCTGTTC
>JBATMT010000002.1:0-1833 GCA_049289975.1 Paracoccaceae bacterium
GGCCGATTCCGTCCGCTCCCGCGACGAGGAGCGCCTGCTGGCCGATCCAAGCTGGTCGGAAGGCGTGAGCGACCGCGACGCCGAAATCGCCGCGCGCCTTCTGGCGCAGCATGGTGCCAAACGCATCGCCGCCGCCTATGTGCATCTTTACATGGGCGCACGGTCTGCCCCCGAAGAACTCGCCGCCCCTGGTACCGCTGGCCGCGAAGAGCGGACCTTTGGCCCGAGCCGCTGGTTCTCGATTTCGGTCGGGCGGCGCGACAATGCCGAACCGCGCTGGGTCCTGCCGATGCTCTGCCGTGCAGGCAATATCAGCCGCACCGACGTAGGCGCGATCCGCATCCAGGAGACCGAGACTTTCGTCGAGGTGCTGGAGGAAAAGGCCCAAGCCTTCCTCAAGGCGCTTGGCCCCGGTCGCGCGCTGGAAAATGGCGCAACGCTGAAGCCGCTGTCCTCGCCACCGTTCGGCGAACGTCCGGCACGGTCAGAACCCTCTGACCGTCCGGCACGGACCGAACGGACCGAACGACCGGACCGCGCAGAGCGCCCTGCCCGCGTTGAACGGACTGAACGCCCGGCACCCACCGAGCAAGACGAACGCCCCGCGCGAGCCGAACGTCCTGCCCGAGCCGAGCGGACTGAAAAGCCCTATGGCGAACGCCCTGCGGCTACGGCTTACGAGAAGAAACCGCATCGTAAGGGGCCAGCCGCCCCGCGCGCGGAACAGGAAGTCTTCATCGAGAACGGCCTCTTGATCGAACCGGCTGCCCCAAAACCGAAAAAGCACGGTGGCGGCCCCGGCAAGACTGGCAAGCCAGCGAAATACGGCAAACCGCGCGGTGCCGAAGGTGCGCCGGCTGGCAAAGGCTGGGCCTCGAAGAAGCCCAAGCCCGGAAAGCCGAAGGCGCCCAAGCGCTGAGCAGGTGCCGAGCGGTCGCTGAAAACAAAAAAGCCCCGGAAATCCGGGGCTTTTCTTTTGGACTTCACGTGAAGCCTCAGGCGTCCTTCGGCTCCAGTCCGATGCGGCTGCCCATGGCAACCATGTCGGACAGGACCTTGGCGGCCGCGTCGACCACGTCGGGATGTGCGTCGGCATGCGCCTTGCGGGCCGCCGCGACCATCTCGTCGATCATCGACTGCGTGACGTCCTTGGTCACATGCGCGCGCTCGGCCAGAACCGAAACGCCCGTGGTCGTGACTTCGGCGAACCCGCCGGTGACTGCATAGTCGGTCGTTCCCTCGGCGGAAACGACGGTCAGGATGCCGGGACGCAGGCTGGTGATCAGCGGCGAATGCTCGGGCATCGCCGTCAGGTCGCCATCGGCGCCCGGAATATGGACTTCGCGGGCCTGCGCGGAAGCGAGCTTCCGTTCAGGCGTCACGAGGTCGAACTGCATCGTATCGGCCATATCGCCCCCTTACGCCGCTTCGGCGGCCAGACGCTGCGCCTTGGCTTTCACTTCCTCGATATCGCCAACCATGTAGAAGGCGGCTTCCGGAAGGTGGTCATATTCGCCCGCAACCACGGCCTTGAACGACGCAATGGTCTTTTCGAGCGGAACCTGCACACCGTCCGAACCGGTGAAGACTTTCGCCACGTCGAACGGCTGCGACAGGAAGCGCTGAATCTTCCGGGCGCGCGCCACGGTGAGTTTGTCTTCTTCGCTCAGTTCGTCCATGCCAAGGATGGCGATGATGTCTTGCAGCGATTTGTAGCGCTGAAGGATGTTCTGAACCTGACGGGCGCAGTTGTAGTGATCGTCGCCCACAACAGCCGGATCGAGAATACGGCTGGTCGAGTCGAGCGGGTCCACGGCCGGGTAGATGCCGAGT
>JBATMT010000003.1:0-3812 GCA_049289975.1 Paracoccaceae bacterium
GCATAAGGGGCGCGGGCCGGATTGCGGCACGGCTGGCAGGTGATGTGCCGGAGCGGTTGGCCGGAGCGGCGCGCGCGCTGGTGGGCCACGAGGCTTTGGTCGGGCTGCTGGAGGCAGCGCTCGTCGAGGAGCCGCCCCTGTTGGCGCGAGACGGGGGTTTCGTCGCAGCGGGCCATGACGCTGATCTGGATGAAGCGCGGACGTTGCGTGACGAGGGGCGGGGCGTGATTGCCCAGATGCAGGGGGATTATGCCGCGCTGGCGGGGGTGCCAAGCCTGAAGATCAAGCACAACAATGTCCTGGGGTACTTCATCGAGACGACGGATACCTATGCGGGGCGGATGTTGTCGCCGCCCCTGTCAGAGACGTTCATCCATCGGCAGACCACGGCCAATCAGGTTCGCTTCACCACGGTGTCGCTGAGCGAGATGGAGACGAAGATCCTGAATGCGGGAAACCGCGCGCTGGAGATCGAGAAGCGGCTGTTTGACGGGCTGAAGGCAGCGGTCCTTGCTGAAGCGGCGTCTGTTGCGGCTGCGGCGCGGGCGCTGGCAGAGATCGACCTGACGGCTGCCTTGGCCGATCTGGCGCGGGGTGAGGATTGGGTGGAGCCTGTGGTGGACAACAGCCGCGCTTTCGAGATCGAGGGCGGGCGCCATCCGGTGGTGGAACGGGCGCTCAGGCGGACGGGCGAGGCGTTCGTGGCCAATGATTGTGCGCTGACGTCGGGGGAGACGCCGGCGATCTGGTTGCTGACCGGGCCGAACATGGCGGGTAAATCCACGTTCCTGCGGCAAAACGCTTTGATCGCGCTTTTGGCGCAGGCGGGGTCGTTCGTGCCGGCGAGGCGGGCGCATGTCGGGCTGGTCAGTCAATTGTTCAGCCGTGTTGGCGCTGCCGATGATCTGGCGCGGGGGCGGTCGACCTTTATGGTCGAGATGGTGGAGACGGCGGCGATCCTCAATCAGGCGGATGATCGGGCGCTGGTGATCCTTGACGAGATCGGGCGCGGGACGGCGACGTATGACGGGCTGTCGATTGCCTGGGCGACGTTGGAGCATCTGCACGATACGAACCGCTGTCGGGCACTTTTCGCGACCCACTACCATGAGATGACGGCGCTTGCCGGGAAGCTGGCCGGGGTCGAGAATGCGACCGTGACGGTGAAGGAATGGGACGGCGAGGTCATCTTCCTCCACGAGGTCAAGAAGGGCGCGGCGGATCGGTCCTATGGGGTGCAGGTCGCGCGGCTGGCCGGGTTGCCGCAGGCGGTGGTCGACCGGGCAAAGGTCGTGCTTGAGGCGCTGGAGAAAGGCGAACGGGAAGGTGGCAGCCGAAAACATGCGCTGATTGATGACCTGCCGCTTTTCAGCGCCATGCCCGCGCCGGCGCCTGCGGCAAGACCGCAGAAGGGGCCGTCACCGCTGGAGGAACGAATGAAGGCGCTCCACCCCGACGAGATGACCCCGCTTCAGGCACTGGCCGCGCTCTATGATCTGAAGAGGGCATTCGGGGAGTAGGCCCGAAAATGCCGCGGAGACTTTGGAGAGAACGTCCCACAGTGGGACAATGGCTAACATCAAGCAAAATCAATAGGTTAGATTTTTCCGTTAGGAAGTTCTTTACCAATGCGAGGATGAGTCGCTGCCGATTTTCCGCACATCCGTGAGCGGGTTCTATCGCCTGCCGTCCCGTGCGATTGGTTCAATCGGTCCGTTGCTGGCGGACCAGATGTGAGTGAGGCTTGGCCCGGTGGCGGATGGGCGGCTGCGATGGGCCTTGTGCCGCGCAGTTTGACAGAGTCACCAGCAGCGAAAAAGGCGCGCGGTGCCGCACGCCTTTTTGGGCTAACAGAATCGGCTCAGGACTTTGGAGTCGAGCTGACACCGACTTGCGCAGGGCGAAGCAGGCGGTCATGCAGAAGGAAACCTTCGGTCATGACCTGAATGATGTCACCGGCCTTGGTGCCAGGCATCGGCGCTTCAAACATGGCCTGATGCTGCTGCGGATCGAACGTGTCGCCGATCTGCGGAGTGATCGGGGTGACGCCGTGGCGGGTCAGCACGTTGATCAGTTCGCGCATGGTCAGTTCGACGCCTTCGATCAGGGCCTGAGCCGCAGCGCGCTGTTCTTCGTTGGCGGAATCGAGCGCGCGCTTGAGGTTGTCGAACACTGGCAGAAGGTCCTTCGCCAGTTTCGAGCCACCATATTGCTCGGCCTCGCGGCGATCACGCTCGCCCCGCTTGCGGATGTTTTCTGCGTCGGCGAGGGCGCGCATGAAACGGTCCCTCATATCGTCGCGTTCGGCCTTGACGGCTTCAAGCTCGGCAACAAACGGATCGTCGTCGAGCTGTTCTTCGCCCATCAGGACCTGATCTTCGGCCAATTCGTCTTTCTTCATCTCACTCATCAGTTCTATCCCTTGCGCTCGCCTGACAGAATCCTGCCAACAAGCTGCGCCGTGTAGTCGACGATTGGCACGATGCGTCCATAGTTCAGTCGCGTCGGTCCGATCACGCCCACGGCGCCGATGATCTTACGGTCAGCGTTCATATAGGGAGAGACCACCAGAGAGGAACCCGAAAGTGAGAAAAGTTTGTTCTCGGACCCTATGAAAATGCGTACGCCTTCGCCGGATTCGGCCAGTTCGAGGAATTCGGCGATGTCCCGCTTGCGTTCGAGGTCGTCAAAGAGGCTGCGAATCCGCACGAGATCGGCTTCGGCGGCCTGATCGAGCAGATTCGACTGGCCGCGCACGATCAGCCTTTCCTGAGATTCGCCGGGGTGATCCCACAGGGCAAAGCCGCCTTCGACAAGCTCGCGGGCGAGGTTGTTCAACTCTTGACGCCGCGCGTCCATTTCGGCGCGGACGTGGGCGCGAAGTTCGGACAGGGTGCGACCTTCGGCCAGTGCGTTGAGGAAATTGCCCGCCTCGCGCATGGATGCCGGGGTCTGTCCTATCGGTGGGGCGAAAACACGGTTTTCGACATGGCCGTCGGCAAACACCAGCACGACCAGCGCCCGGTCGGCTGCCAAAGACACGAATTCGATGTGACGGATCGGGGCTTCGTGCTTGGGCGTCAGGACGAGGCTTGCGCCGTGGGTGATGCCGGAGAGGGCCGCCCCTACCCTGTCGAGCAGCGTGCCGACGTCGGCTTCGGGCCGGGTTACGGTCTTGTCGATGGCTTGCCGGTCTTCGAGCGTGACGGTGGACACTTCCATCAGGCCGTCAACGAACATTCGCAGGCCAAGTTGGGTAGGGATTCGTCCGGCGGAAATGTGCGGGCTGTCGAGGAGGCCAAGGTATTCGAGATCCTGCATGACGTTGCGGATCGTGGCGGCGGAAACCTGTTCGCTCATCGAGCGGGTGAGGGAGCGGGAGCCGACCGGATCGCCTGAATCGAGGTACCCCTCCACGACCCGGCGAAACACTTCGCGGGAGCGGTCATTGAGTTGGGTCAAGATCTTCTGGCCGTCGTTCATGCGCATGATCCTCTGATCGTCAATAAAGAGCGCGAAAGGCTCACGTCAATCGGGGTTGCATCAGGTTCCGCCAAACCTGTAATTGGCCGGTGAGCAGATGAGAGGATTGAGTGATGCGACCTTCCGGCCGGAAACTTGACGAAATGCGCCCGATTTCGATTGAAACCGGGATAACCAAGCATGCCGAAGGGTCCTGTCTGATCCGCTGTGGTGACACTCAGGTGATCTGCACCGCGACGATCGAGGACAAGGCGCCGTCGTTCCTCAAGGGGACGGGGCTGGGCTGGGTGACGGCAGAGTACGGCATGCTGCCACGCGCGACCAATACG
>JBATMT010000004.1:0-1730 GCA_049289975.1 Paracoccaceae bacterium
GGTGATACGTTCCGGGCGGTGGCGGTGGAGCAGTTGCAGGTCTGGGGCCAGCGCGCCGGCGTGCCAGTGCTGACCGCGCCGGAAGGGTCGGACCCGGCCTCGCTGGCCTTCGACGCCATGACCAAGGCCGAGGCGGATGGCGCCGACCTTCTGATGATCGACACGGCGGGGCGGTTGCAGAACCGTCAGGACCTGATGGAGGAGCTTGCCAAGATCGTTCGGGTGATCCGCAAGAAAGACCCGTCGGCACCGCACAACACCATCCTCGTGCTTGATGCGACGACCGGGCAAAACGCGCTGAGCCAGGTCGAGACGTTCCGCAAGCTGGCGGATGTGTCGGGTCTGGTGATGACGAAACTTGACGGCACAGCCAAGGGCGGGGTGCTGGTGGCATTGGCCGACAAGTTCGGGCTGCCGATCCACGCGATCGGGGTGGGCGAACAGATCGACGATCTGTCGCCGTTCGACCCGGAAGAGTTTGCGCGGGCGCTGGTGGGGATCGGGGCATGAGTGGTCAGGCAGGCAAGATCAATCCGAAGCTGAAGCTGGCGCTGGAGTTTGGGCCGGTACTGCTGTTCTTCGTGGGATTCAAGTTCTTCAAGGACAAGACCTACCACATCGGCAACACCGACTACTCCGGCTTTGTGGCGATGACCGCGATTTTCGTGGTGCTGATCGCTGCGTCGACGGCGCTGTTGTGGAAGCTGACCGGCAAGCTGTCGAAGATGCAATTGATGACGCTGATCCTTGTGGTGGTGATGGGCGGCGCGACGGTGTGGTTCAACGACCCGCATTTCATCAAGATGAAACCAACGCTGTTGTACCTGTTCTTTGCGGGCATCCTTGGCTTTGGGCTCTTGCGCGGCAAATCCTATCTGGCGCTGGTGATGGAAGATGCGATCCCGATGCAGCATGAAGGCTGGATGATCCTGACGCGCAGGCTGGCGCTGTTCTTTGTCGCGCTGGCTATTGCCAACGAGGCGATCTGGCGCACGATGACGGACAGCGCCTGGGTGAATTTCAAGACTTTCGGCCTGCCTCTGGCGATGTTCGCCTTCTTCATGATGCAGGCGCGGGTGCTTGAGCAGCACGGGAACGACGACAAGACTTCGTGATTTCACCCCGCCGCGCGGAGCGGCATGCGCGGGCGGGGGATGTGCGGTTCGGATTTGGGTGCGCTGGTTGCGCCCAGTGCCGTCAGCGGCAGGGCGGCCCGTTCGACGATCAGGGCGCGGTAGAGCGCAAAGACGCCGGGCCGGAGATAGGACGACCAGTGGCAGACACGCCGCTGGCGGGGGCCGATGGTGAAGCCGAGGCGGGCCAGCCTGTTCAGGGTGCAGGTGCAATCAATGGGAAGGTTGATCCAGCGACCGTGGTGGGCAGGTTCATTGCGGCCCAGCGGGCGGCCCTGAGCGCCCGAGATCATCAAGGCATGTGCCATGTCGAACAGGCGGTTTTCGCCGCTGGTGACGTTCACGAATTCGCAGGTTCGTCCGGCGGGCGTGGCAAGCGTCCGGTTCGTCTCGTGCCGGAAAGTGGCCGGAAAAAGCAGCACGGCGCGCCAGAGGTCATCGGAGCCAAGGTGGGCAAGCGCCTCGTAGAGCACGCGGGCGCCGAGGCTGTGGGCCATGACCGACACGCGGCGGCCCGGCGAGATGCGACGGATGTCGGTGATGAGGCGTGCCAATGCCCGTCCGGCGCGGACGGTTTCGCAGCGCGCGGTCCAGAGC
>JBATMT010000005.1:0-6657 GCA_049289975.1 Paracoccaceae bacterium
CGTCCAGCCCGTGGCGGATTGCCAACGCCACATGCGTGTCGATGACAATGGCGACATCGCGGTCGTGGGTAATCTGACGCATCGCATCTGCCGCACGGCCTAGCGCGAATTCGTCGCGGCCTGAAAGTGCAAGCCGCAGACAGGCAATATCGAAAGTATCAAGAATACGCGCCATCTGAGCAGGAAACACGTCGAGGTCGATGACCGGCGGTGTCGAAAGATAAAGTTGCGGGCGTTCCTCGGCGGACATGGCTGCGATCCTTTGGCTGTTGCGCTCGCCTTAGCGCATTTGCCGCGTCGCTGTGAACCGGAAAAACTCCCGTTGGTCCGCATCGTCGCCTCGGTGTTCTGTCTGGCGTTCGTCAAGCCGAACGTCGCGCGCTGTGTTGCTCGGCTTGTTTCAGCTGTCAGTCCATCGTATCAGGCCGCCACTTCAGGGGACACAACCATGACCGATCTTCAACCTGTCTTCGTGCTCGTGCGTCCACAAATGGGCGAGAACATCGGTGCGGCCGCGCGCGCAATGCTGAACTTCGCACTTACGCGGATGCGGTTGGTTGATCCACGTGACGGTTGGCCCAACCCGCGGGCGGTGGCTATGGCGTCGGGGGCGGCAAGCCAGGTACTGGATTTCGCGGGGGTATTTCCGACCCTGCCGGAGGCTATTTCCGACTGCTCTTATGTCTTTGCAACAACGGCGCGGGGCCGTGAACTGACCAAGCCGGTGATGACGCCGGAGCGAGCCATGGCCCATACACGTGAGCTTTATGCGAAGGGACAAAAGGTAGCGATCCTATTCGGGCCCGAGAGGGCCGGGCTGGAGAATGACGATGTGGCGCGGGCCAATGCCATTATCTCGATCCCGGTGAATCCGGAGTTTCCATCGATCAATCTCGGTCAGGCGGTTTTGTTGTGTTCTTACGAATGGATGCGGCAGGGAAGTGAAGTGCCACCAGAAGTGATGGCGATGGGGCGGACTGAGTTTGCCACGCAGGTGGATATTGAAAAGCTTGGTGATCATTTCGAGGAACAACTCGAAGCTGTCGGGTTCTTCTTTCCGCCTGCCAAGGCGGAAGGCATGAAACTCAACCTGCGCAACCTCTGGAGCCGCATGGCGTTGACACGGGCGGATGTGCAGACCTTTCACGGGATGTTGCGGCAGATCGTCCGTCGCCGCGATCAGGGCTGAATTGCAGGCGACCGGGTCGGTGCATACGTTGCGATCGGCATTGCCGCCTCTTGCAGCCCGCACGGCACCGCCATAGTGTCCGCGCCATCGGGCGGAGAGAAAAATGGCCGGAAAACGCAGCATCTTCGAAGACGTTGGCAGCGATCAAAAGGCAGCGCCGCAACCACAGGGCGGATTGATTGATACCGGCCGAGCGGGCGCACGTGGTGTGATCCGGGCGTGGGTGATCGTGATATTCGCGCTGGTTGCGTTGATGATTGCGGTCGGTGGCCTGACTAGGCTGACCGACTCTGGCCTGTCGATTACCGAATGGAAGCCGGTCACGGGCGCTCTGCCGCCGATGAACGATACCGATTGGCAGGCTGAGTTCGCCAAGTATCAGGCCAGCCCGGAATTCCAGTTGCAAAACAGTCAGATGGAAATTGCGGAGTTCAAATCGATCTTCTGGTGGGAATGGGGTCACCGGCAGCTTGGCCGGATCATTGGTCTGGTCTGGGCAATTGGCTTCTTGTTCTTCTGGGCGAGCCGACGCATTCCAACCGGGTGGACAGGGCGGCTCGTTGGCCTTGGCGCACTAGGTGGGCTTCAGGGCGCGATAGGCTGGTGGATGGTGTCCTCTGGCCTTACCGGTCGGATGGTGGACGTGGCGTCCTACCGCCTGGCCACGCATCTTGGAATCGCGTTTGTCATTTTGGGACTGTCCGCGTGGTACATATTGTCGTTGTCGCGGACCGAGGCTGCCCTGTTGCAGGCTCGCCGCCAAAGAGAGGACAAGCTGTTCCGCATGAGTACTGGTCTTATGCATTTCGCCTTTCTTCAAATTCTACTTGGCGCTCTGGTTGCGGGCATTGATGCAGGACGCGCCTTTCCCACATGGCCATTGATGGGTGACAGCTTCTTTCCGGCGGACGCATTCTATGTCCCCGATGGCGGCGACGTCTGGCGTGCGTTTTTTGAAAATCCCGGCCTTGTGCAATTCATTCACCGCATGTCCGGCTATCTTGTTTGTGCCTTTGGTCTGGTTGTTTGGTGGCGTGCCCGCGGGTCGGCACATCCCGCCACCAGGCAGGCCTTCGACTGGATGGCGGCAATGCTTTTCGGCCAGATTTTGCTCGGCATCATGACCGCACTCTACGCTGCGCCGCTCAATCTTGGGTTAGCGCATCAGTTGGGCGCAGTTGCATTGTGGACCTTGATCATACGCGCGCGCCACAGGGCGCTTTACCCTGTCGTTCAGTCGATCCGGAGAACGAAATGACTGCATTTGACGAGTTGATGTCCTTCCAGCGAGAGACCGAGGCTCTCGCACAGGTTGCCGGCCGGCTTGGCTGGGATCAGGAAACTGTCATGCCGCGCGGTTCGGCAGAACAACGTGGCGAAGAGATCGGCGCGATGGAGAGTATTCTGCATGCGCGCAAGACGGACCCAAAGGTTGGCGACTGGCTTTCTGCCGCGAAAGCTCCCGATGAAGTGGGTGCTCGCGCGATAGAGCTTATTGGTCGCGCCTATGAGCGAACGGCGCGCGTTCCGGCAGCACTTGCTGCTGAGTTGGCGCGGACGACAAGCGTCGCACAAGGCATTTGGGCGGAGGCGCGTGCCAAAAATGATCTGGCTCATTTCCTACCGACCTTGAAAAGAGTGGTGGGGCTGGAGCGCGAAAAGGCAGCGGCACTAGCTCAAGGCGGCGATCTGTATGATGCGCTGCTTGAGGACTACGAGCCGGGTATATCCGGCGCGTCCCTTGCTTCAATGTTTGACGCGATGCGCCCACGCCTCGTCGCGCTGCGCGAAGCGGTGTTGGGGGCGAGCCATCAGCCGAAGGCTTTGCAGGGGTCTTTCCCCAAGGACGGGCAACTTGCCTTGGCACGGAAGCTCGCCGATGCGTTCGGCTATGACTGGTCACGCGGGCGGCTCGATCTGGCCGTGCATCCATTTTCCTCGGGGTCCGGCAATGATGTGCGTATTACCACGCGCGTGGTTGAAGCGGAGCCATTCAATTGTATTTACGCGACAATTCATGAAGTCGGTCACGCCTGCTATGAGTTAGGCATTGATCAGCGCTATCTTTTGACGCCGCTCGGGCAGGGTGCCTCGATGGGCGTCCACGAAAGCCAAAGCCGGATCTACGAAAATCAGTTGGGCCGATCCAAGGCGTTCACCGGCTGGATGTTTGGCGCGATGAAGGATCAGTTCGGTTCGGCCGGCGCAGCGACGGCAGAGGCGCTCTACGAGACGGCGAACCGTGTGCAGGCGGGCTATATCAGGACTGAGGCAGATGAGGTGCATTACAACCTGCACATCATGATGCGCTTCGATCTCGAACGAGACCTGATTGCCGGACAGCTCGATGTGGCAGATCTGGAAGAGGCGTGGAATGCGCGGTTCCTGAATGATTTTGGGGTAGCAGTCGACAAGCCCTCGAACGGGGTTTTGCAGGACGTACATTGGTCATGTGGATTGTTTGGGTACTTCCCGACCTATTCGCTGGGCAACCTGTACGCCGGATGCCTGCATAAGGCGCTACGAGCGGCGGTGCCTGATCTGGATGTGAGTTTGGCGAAAGGCGATGCACTGCCTGCTACGGCGTGGCTGCACGAGCGGTTGCAGCAGCATGGCTCCTTCCGCAAGCCAGCCGAAACGGTGGAACGTGCCTGTGGGTTCGCGCCTTCGGCGGAACCGTTGCTGGATTATCTGGATGCGAAATTCCGGGCGATCTATCGGCTGTGACCCTGCCTGAGAGGCACAAGGACGACCTTGCGGTCTGGCTTCTGGCGTTTGGGCAGATGGTTGCCTACGGCTGTCTTTTCTATTCTTTTCCAGCACTTCTGGTCTCGATTGAGGCCGATACGGGCTGGTCCAAGCCTGCCTTGGCACTGGGGCCGACAGTGGCTTTGGTGGTGGCGGCTTTGGCGGCTCCTGTGGCGGGAAGGCTGGTTGACAGGGGATGGGGCGGCGAGTTGCTGGTGGGCTCGGCAGTCATTGGCGCGCTGGGGCTGGCAGGCGTGGGGCTGGCACAAGGGCAGGGCGGGTGGCTTCTGGCCTGGGCGGTAACGGGGATTGCGCAGGGTGCCGGGCTGTACGACGCCTGCTTTGCGTTCCTGACGCGGCGGCTTGGTCGTGACGCGAGGGCAGCAATCATCCGCGTAACCCTGGTTGCTGGTTTTGCTTCGACGCTGACCTATCCCGGTGGCGCCTGGCTTGGGGTTTCGATTGGTTGGCGAGGCGCCTTTTGGGTTTTTGCGGCGATCCAGTTGATCAGCGGCGGGCTTGCAAATGTGTGGGGCGTCGTGCGGCTTCGGCGGCAGGTGCGGGCAGGGGCGAGGGCCTACGAGGACCCACCGGGGATGCTTGAGCGTGCCATGGCGCAGCGGCAGTTCTGGCAGCTTGGCGTTATCTTCGGGCTGATCTACATGACGCATGGCATGTTGATAACATTCGCAATTCCACTCTTTCAGGAGCGTGGGCTGGCGCATGGCATGGCGGTTCTTGCGGCCTCGATGATTGGACCGGCGCAGGTTGCTGGGCGGGTGGTGTTCATGACCGGAGGGGCGCGGCTGGGGCTTATTCCGGCAACGCGGACGGTCATTATCGGTATGGCGTTCGGGATCTGCCTGCTTGCATTCGCGGGTGTCGCGCCGGGGCTGATCTTTGCGTTTGCTCTGGTGCAGGGGGCCACGATAGGCGTGATTTCGATCTTGCGGCCGGTGCTGATTGCCGACGTTCTGGGACACGAGGGGTTCGGGGCGATCTCGGGCGCGTTGGCGGTAGCTGTGCTGACGGGCGCGGCGGGGGCGCCTTGGATCGGGGCGTTGATCTTTGATGGTGGCGGCACGATGGCGCTGGTTGCCACGGTTCTTGGCATGACTTTAATCGCGAGTGCGCTGGCAATGGTGCTGCGGCGGAGCTGAAGAGTTTCAGCCGTTTTAAATCAACGGCTTGGCCAAAAGTACAGGTATTCTGAACGTATTCCATAGGTATTCCATACGTATTCCAAACGTATGCCAGACGTGCAGAAAACCGCGTCCCGTGCCGCACTTTGAAAAGTTGAAGGGGTCACGACCAGTCGGGTTTGCGCTTTTCAAGAAATGCGGCGATGCCTTCTTCCGTGTCGCGCCAGAGCATGTTTTCGACCATGACCTCAGCGGCATGGTCGTAGGCGTTGGAGACGGACAGGCCGATCTGGTCATAAAAGGCGCGTTTGCCAATCTTGACGGCGGCGGAGAGTTTGGCGGCGACGGCTTCGGCCAACGCGAGAGTTTCAGGGCCGAGAGAATCATGGGCAACAACGCGGTTCACAAGGCCAACTTCCCGCGCGCGTGACGCGTCGATGAACTGGCCGGTGGTCAGCATCTCGAATGCGACCTTGGCCGGAACGTTTCGGGTAAGGGCAACCATGGGTGTTGAGCAGAAAAGCCCGATGTTGACGCCATTGACGCCAAAGCGGGTGCCTTCGGCAGCGACTGCCATGTCGCAAGATGCAACGAGCTGACAGCCTGCGGCGGTGGCAATGCCGTGGACCTCGGCGATGACAGGTTGCGGAAGCTTGGGGATCATCTGCATGACCTCGGCACAGCGGGCGAAAAGGTCGGTGAAGTATGCGCGGCCCTTGTCAGCGGCGGCGCGTCCGGCCTGCATCTCTTTCAGGTCGTGGCCTGCGCAGAAGGCTTTGCCCGCCCCTTTGAGGATGACAACCCGAGTCGTGGCATCCTCTGACAGGGCCGTGAACTCAGCCTTGAGCGCCGCAAGCATGGCATCCGAGAGGGCATTCAGGCTTTGGGGCGAATTGAGCGTCAGCGTTGTGACGCTGTTTGCGGTGGTCTTCAGGATCAATGGGTCGGTCACTTGCCAATTCCTCGCTTTGCGGCAAGCTTAGGCCGAAGCGTAGCGGGGGGAAAGATGCGGCCGGTGATGAATGAGGACGAGATCGCGGTCTTTCTTGCCGACCATTTTCCACAGGTTGCGGGAGAGTTCGTGCTGGACCGGTTGACACCCGAGGGGCTGGTGCTGCGGCTGCATGTATCTGAAGCACATTTGCGCCCCGGTGGCACCGTTTCGGGGCCAACAATGTTCGGGCTGGCGGATGTGGCCTTTTACCTTGCGCTTCTGTCGCGCATCGGGCCGGTGGCTCTAGCGGTGACGACGAATGTGTCGATCGACTTCCTCAGAAAGCCGATGGCCGACGCCGATCTGCTGGGCGAGGCACGTATTCTGAAGCTTGGGCGTCAGCTGGCGGTGGGGGATGTGATGATCTATTCCGAAGGTCAGGACGCTCCGGTCGCGCGGGCAAGCCTTACTTACTCGATTCCGCCGCAAAAATCAGGGCAATAACTGGGGTAATATAATACCGTTTTTTCAAGCCATTGATTTTCAATAACTAAATCATTGTATCGGCTCTTGACCTGCGCATTGAAATTGACGAAAAGCCCCCATCCGATCTTGGGTGCCTTTCCGGGCTCCCTTTATGACCC
>JBATMT010000006.1:0-1859 GCA_049289975.1 Paracoccaceae bacterium
TCTACTTGCCACCAATGGCGGCGGGCAGCAGATCCATGAGGCTGTGCGAGCGTCCCGTATCCACCGAAACCGAGGCGCTGACGCCCGACGAAAGCCCTGCCGACGCTTCCGCGTCAGCCAAACGTAACCGGACAGGCACGCGCTGTGTGACTTTCACCCAGTTGCCCGTCGCGTTCTGCGCGGGCAACAGGGAGAATTCGGCACCAGTTCCAGCGCCAATCGCCTCGACCGTCGCATGGACCTTGCGGCCCGGATCGGCGTCGAACGACACTTCGGCGGATTGACCGACCTGAATGCCTTGCAACTGGGTTTCCTTGAAGTTCGCTTCGACCCAGACATCACCCGTCTCGACCAGCGCAAACACGGCTTGACCCGCCGCAACCATCTGACCTGGCTTGAACGAAGACGCTTGATAGATGACCCCGTCCGCCGGAGCGGTAACCGTCGCGTTGTTCAGATTGTACAGCGCTTGATCACGCGCAACGAGTG
Source organism: Paracoccaceae bacterium (assembly GCA_049289975.1). Lineage (GTDB taxonomy): Bacteria > Pseudomonadota > Alphaproteobacteria > Rhodobacterales > Rhodobacteraceae > TMP-24. Next base: position 490 of record JBATMT010000006.1, read on the forward strand.
CCGACTTCACTGAAGGATGATCGTCGGTCTTGACGTCGGCCTTGCCCCCCAGTGCGGCCAAAGCATTGGCTACAGCCTGTTCCGCAAGGGACTTCTGGTCTATGGCCCGCCGCTCGGCGTAGCGAGCGTCGTCAAGCGTCGACCCGGTGGCAACACCTTTTGACCCAAGCGACTCCTGCCGTTCGCGTTCATTCGTTTGATAGGCAGCATCGTCCTCGGCCAGCTTTTCCTGAGCCTGCGCCTGCCCGTAGGCGACCTTGAGCTGCTCCACGCCCAACCGCGCCCGCGCCACTGCGGCATCCGCCTCGGCCAGCGCCAGTTGATAGGGTACGGCGTCAACCTTGAAGAGCGCCGTTCCCGCCTTGACCTTCTGGTTGTCCGAAACCAGCACGTCCGTCACGCGCCCGCCTACCGACGGCGCTACGCTGATCCGCGCCTGATGAAGATAGGCGTTCTCGGTCGATTCATAGCGACCACCCATGATCCACCAGCCAGCCCCGCCAAGCACCAGCACCAGCGGCCCAGCATACATCAGCGCGCGGCGACGCGAACGAATCTTTGTCGCCTGATTGACGCCCGACTTGGTAGTCTCTTCGAAATCTACTGTTGTTGCACTGGTCATTTGCGCGATCCATTGGCTGCAAGAGGTGCTGAACACAGCACGTCGTCGGTAGAGAGGTTGGTCACGAGCTGTTGCAGGCAGTCCATCAAGATGGCCTGATGCTCGGTCGAAATTCCTGTCAATGCTTCGGAGATGACGCCGCGGGCTTCATTGCGGATCGTCTCATACGAGGCCTGCGCCTTTTCCGTTGGCACGATGATCTTTGCACGACGGTCCGCCGGGTCCGCCTGGCGGGCAACCCAGCCGGCCTGTTCCATCCGGTCGATCAGCCGCGAAACGCTGATCGGCTCAATTTCCAGTTTCTCCGCCAGCCGGGCCTGAGTTGCGCCGCCCGACCGCAGCGTTCCTACCAGTAACCGCCATTGCGCCGTCGATAGCCCAAGATGCGAGATACGACGATCAAGCCGCTTGCGCACAAGTCGCGTCGCATCGTGCAGGAGAATCCCAAGATTGTCTGTCGTGCTTATCATAAGCACCAAATAATATAAGCATGCTTACTAATCAAGTGGATTTGTGGCATGGCGAGGCTAATGGAGCAGGGGCGCCGGGCCTACGGACAAAGTGCACCACCAACGTGACAAGTTCAAAATCAGCCGTTAGACTTGCGGGGAGACAATTTAGCAGGACGAACGTGAAAACTTTCTTCACCCGCGAACGCCGCCCTGGCCCTGTGCAGGCCCTGCTTACGCAGCAGGGCTGACCAAAGGCACATTTCCTTCCGGTCCGCCCGTCGTGGCGCACGTTCCTG
>JBATMT010000007.1:0-2447 GCA_049289975.1 Paracoccaceae bacterium
GGTCCAGGTCGGCACCTTGGCATTGCGTGCTACCGACCAGGCCTCGGCATCGCCCAGATAGTCAAAACCGGCGTTCACCAGCACCCGGGCCGAGCCCGGATTGTCCTGAAAGACCTCGGCAAAAAGCGTCCGCGAGGCATGTGGGTTCGCCGCGACGATGGCATTCACCGCCTCTGATGCAAATCCCGTGTTCCACAGGCCCGGTGCCACCCAGAAGGTGATCTCCGACTGGTCGCGGTCCATCCGTTGCAGACCGACGATGCCAAGCACCTCGGCCAGTCCATGTGCGGAGCCGTCCAGCACCCAGACATCCTCGTCACGGCGTTCCTGGGTCGAGCGTTGAACATAGGCCTCTGCCGCGCCCGGCGGCAAAGGATGGGGAATGGCGCGCGTGCCCTCGGCCAGACGTTTGTCGGACGTGTAGAGCGCAATCAGCCCTGCATCAGAGGTGCGGATTGGACGCAGGTTGAAACGACCGGCTTCGATGATCGGTTGCAGTGCTATGAGTTCAGGTCTCACGCCGTCTCTCCTCAAAAACAGGTGATCCTCGGAGGGCGAAATATGCCCCTCGGGACTAAGCTGGGCAGCACGCGGGCTTTGCGCAAGCACATCGTGCAATTTGACAGGAGAATTCATCATCTGCATGACAGAATTCCCCGGCCTTCAATCGACATATTCGGCGCTGAACGTCGCGGCGCGATGGACGCCACGACAGAAAACGCTTCTGGCAGATACGCTTGCCGCACTTGCATTCGGATGCTGCACCAGCGCGGTTGCCGCCCGGTGTCACGGATCGGGGTGGTCGCCTCCCCGAACCGGAAAGTCGAGACAATTGTCTCCAATCCGGCCTCAGTGGGCGCAGCCTTGCCAGATCGTTGCCCAGCATAGGCGGACATCAACCCACGACGCAAGAATCTTGCTGGCCCGAGTCTCTCACACGGAACCCGGCTGATCTTCGCTTTGCTGATCTTCGACAAGAGCACTTGCTGCATCTGGTTTTCCCCGCGCCATCTGGTTGGCCGGACCCCGTCGGGAAAACCGAAAGGGGACCGGCTTGCGCCGATCCCCCTCTTTGAACTTCCGTTCTTTCGGTTTGTCGGCTTACTCGGCCGCCTCCACTTTGGGGAGAACCGAGATGAATGTGCGGCCCTTGAGGCCCTTCTTGAAGGTGACGTGGCCTTCGGTCACGGCAAAGATCGTGTGGTCACGGCCCATGCCAACGCCGTTGCCCGGGAACCATGTGGTGCCACGCTGGCGAACGATGATGTTGCCCGGAATCGCCTTTTCACCGCCATAGAGCTTCACGCCCAGACGACGACCAGCCGAGTCACGACCGTTGCGTGAGGAACCGCCTGCTTTCTTGTGTGCCATTGGTCAAACTCCTCTTACGCGTCTGCTTTTTTCGTCGCGCGCTTGGCCTTGGGGGCTTCGGCGGCAACGGCGGGTGCATTGTTGTGGGCAGCACGGCGAGCGATCGCGGTACCGGTGGCTGCGGCCACGTCCGACTTGTCCGCGCCCGAGGCGAGAATGTCGGTCACGCGAACCAGCGTCAGCTTCTGACGGTGGCCACGGGTACGCTGCGAGGAGTGCTTCCGGCGGCGCTTGTGGAAGGTGATGACCTTGTCGGCCTTGATGTTGTCGATGACTTCGGCCTGCACGGCCGCGCCTTTGACCAGCGGCGAACCAAGCACGAGGCTGTCTCCGCCGAGCATCAGGATTTCGTTGAACTGGATCTTGTCACCAGCAGTTGCGGCAATCAGTTCCACGCGCAGCACATCGCCCGCCTGAACCTTGTATTGCTTGCCGCCCGTCTTGAGGACCGCGAACATGGGTCTTTCCTTCATCATCATCCGCGCCCTGTGGCCCCGGAACCCCGGTGTTTTTTGGCTTTCGCCGCCTCGGACAGCGCGCCCCTCGATGGGAGCGTCGTTGCAAATATAGAATCCCCGCCGGGCCGATGACCCGTCAGGATGCGGGCTTATCCTTTATAGGGGACATGAAGTCAAGCGACGAAGAACCGCGCCGAAAGCGCCTTGCGCAAAGCCCTCAAAGCCAGTTCTTCCACTTGAAATACAGGTACGTCGCCAGCGCCGACATGACCATCAGCACCAGCGCCATCGGGTAGCCCCAGCTTTGCGCCAGCTCCGGCATCACCTGAAAGTTCATCCCGTAGATCGACGCGATCAGCGTCGGCGGCAGAAACAGTACCGCCACCACCGACACAATCCGCACCGTCACGTTTTGCGACAGGTTGACCATCCCCAGCGTGGCATCCGTCGCAAAGGACAAACGCGACGACAGGAAGTCGGCATGTACCTCAAGCGCCTGCAAGTCGCGCATCCGTGCCTTGGCATGGGCGCGCAGCAACTTGCCGTCCGGTCGTTCCTCCAGCGCCTGCGCGTAATAACTCATCGCCCGTTCCATCGTCATCAGCCCGAGCCTTATGC
>JBATMT010000008.1:0-7785 GCA_049289975.1 Paracoccaceae bacterium
GTCCCCACCAGAATCGGCTGGCCCTTTTCGTGGCTCTTCTGGATGCGCTTGATGATCGCTTCATATTTCTCGCGTGCGGTGCGGTAGACCTGATCGTGGTCGTCCTTGCGCTGAACCGGGCGGTTGGTCGGCACTTCGACGACACCCAGCCTGTAGATCTCCATGAATTCTTCCGCCTCGGTCGCTGCGGTGCCGGTCATGCCAGCCAGCTTTTCATATAGACGGAAGTAGTTCTGGAACGTCACCGAGGCGAGTGTCACGTTCTCGGGCTGGATCTTGACATTTTCCTTGGCCTCTATCGCCTGATGCAGGCCGTCCGACAGACGGCGCCCCTTCATCATGCGGCCGGTAAACTCGTCGATCAGGATGATCTCGTCGTCACGGACGATGTATTGCTGATCGCGCTGGAACAGCTTGTGAGCACGCAGCGCTTGCGTGACGTGGTGGACAATAGTCGTCGATTCAGGGTCGTAGAGTGTCTGGCTCTGCGGCAAGACGCCTACTTCTTGAAGGCGTTTCTCCAGATATTCGTTGCCGTCCTCGGTGAAGGTGGCATTCCGGGTCTTCTCGTCGACCTTGTAATGCTCTTCCTTCAGCTCGGGGATGTAGGCATCGAGCGTCTTGTAAAGTTCGGATCGATCCTGCGACGGACCAGAAATGATCAGCGGAGTGCGGGCCTCGTCGACAAGGATCGAGTCGACTTCATCGACGATCGCAAAATAGTGGCCGCGCTGGTGCATTTCCTCGATTGAACCACGCATGTTGTCGCGCAAGTAGTCGAAGCCAAGTTCGTTGTTGGTCGCGTAGGTGATGTCCGACCGGTAGGCCTCGCGCTTTTCCTGTTCCGACTGGAACGGATAGACCACACCGACGGTCATGCCGAGCTGGCGATAGACCTTGCCCATCCATTCGGAGTCGCGCTTGGCCAGATAGTCGTTGACTGTCACGACATGAACGCTCTTGCCGGTAAGCGCGTTCAGGTAGGCAGGGAAAGTCGCCACAAGGGTCTTGCCCTCGCCGGTCCGCATCTCTGCGATATTTCCCTGATGCAGGAATATGCCGCCCATAAGCTGAACGTCGAAGGCGCGGAGGCCAAGTGCGCGGCGCGCGCCTTCACGACAGTTCGCGAATGCTTCCGGCAAGACAGCCTCGAGCGATTCACCAGCCGCGACACGGTTTTTCAATTCTGCGGTCTTCTCCTTCAGGCCGTCATCCGACAGCGCCTTGAAGGTTTCTTCGAGCGCATTGATCTTGTCCACCAGCGGGCGCACCGATTTGACCTTGCGGTCGTTTGGCGTGCCAAAGACCTTCTTCGCGAGTGTTCCAAGGCCCAGCATATTATCTCCGCTCGGGTTCACATGATCTTGCGCCGCATCAGGTCGGGCTTGCCGCCGTCCGCCGCGTTGCCTAGAAGGTCCGCGACGACGGGCGGACTATGCTTTCTAAAGGCCACGAGCATGTAAGCGGCTGCCCACGGATAGTCAACGCTGCAAGGGATCGCAGCCAGATCAGGAGCTAGGAATATGTCGAAATCCGCCAAGTTTCTCGGGGCCGCGCTGCTTGCGCTGACGCTCGCCAGCCCGCTCCGCGCCGCGGATATGACAGCCGAGACGGTACTTGCGACCGTGAACGGTGAAGATATCACGCTCGGCCAGATGATCGCCGCCCGGAAGGCGCTGCCGGAACAGTACCAGCAATTGCCCGATGACGTTCTTTTCAAAGGACTTCTTGAGCAACTGATCCAGCAGACCGCGATGGCGCAAGTGGGCGAGAAGAACAAGACCCAGCTCGATGATCTGAACATGGTAAACCAGAAACGCGCCTATTTCTCGGGTGGGGTTCTGGAAGCCGCGGCCCAGGCTGGCGTCTCTGAAGAAGCACTGAAAAAAGCTTATGACGACAAATATGCGAAAGCGGTCCCGGCAAAGGAATATGATGCCTCTCATATTCTCGTGAAGACCGAGGAAGAAGCCAAGGCAATCAAGGCCGAGCTAGACAAGGGTGGTGATTTCGCCGCTATCGCCAAGGAGAAATCCGAAGACAAGGGCACCGCAGCCAATGGCGGTTCGCTTGGTTGGTTCAGCGTCGGCATGATGGTCAAGCCGTTCGAAGACGCCGTGGTTGCGCTTGAAAAGGGCAAGACCTCCGAGCCTGTCAAAAGCGATTTCGGCTGGCACATCATCCACCTGAATGACGTGCGCGACGCGGCAGTTCCGAAGCTCGAAGATGTAAAGGCCGAGCTTGAAGGGGATCTCCGCCAGAAGGCCGTTGAGGCAAAGGTCAAGGAATTGACCGACGCAGCAAAGGTCGAGAAGAAGGACGAGGGTGTCGATCCGGCGATCTTGAAGAATCTGGCTCTGATCGGCCAGTAATCTCAACCAGAACCAAAAAGGCGGGGGACAGGCTATGGCTAAGACCGACAAGGACTGGCGACTCAAGATTGGCAAGTTGAAGGCCAAGGTCGAAAAGCTGCGCGCCCGTCTGGACCAACGCGCTGCCGCCCCGGCGCCTGCCGCCAAGGTCAAGGCCGCCAATCCCGTGTCGCCTCTGGCTCCGAAGGGCGGGTTCCCCGCCCTTCCGGTCATCGCCGGAGTCGAGTTTGCTGCCGTCGAAGCGGGCGTGCGCTATGCCAACCGCAAGGACGTCATGCTTGTCCGCCTTGCGCCGGGTTCCTCTGTCGCTGGTGCGTTCACCCGTTCCTCCACCCGCGCGGCCTGTGTTCTGGACTGTCAGGCAAAACTTGCGGGCAAGGTCGATGAAAGTGCAGGGGCGGCGATTGTCGTCAACTCCGGCAATTCCAACGCCTTCACCGGTGCAATCGGACAAACTGCTGTCGACGAGGTCACCAACGCCGTCGCCAAGGCGCTCGGCATGCCCGTGTCACGGGTCTTTTCGTCTTCCACCGGCGTGATCGGCGAGCCGCTGCCCTACGAACGCATCACCGCAAAAGTGGGTGATCTGGTCTATGCGCTGGACGAAGGCGGGATCGAAATGGCCGCCCGCGCCATCATGACCACGGATACGTTCCCCAAGGGTGCGTCGGCGGAAGTGCAGGGCGAGGGCGGCAAGATCAAGATTGCCGGTATCGCCAAGGGCTCTGGCATGATCGCGCCGGACATGGCGACGATGCTGGTCTATATCTTCACCGACGCCGCCATTCCTGCCTCTGCCCTGCAAAAGATCGTATCGCGGCAAATCGACGATACGTTCAACGCCATCACCGTCGACAGCGATACGTCTACCTCTGATGCGCTGATCGTGGCGGCAACCGGTAAATCCAGCGCTGCGCCGATTTCCGACCTGCGCGGCAAAGCTGCCAAAGACTTTGAAGCTGCGCTCGCTTCGGTCATGCGCGACCTCGCTCAACAGGTGATCCGCGACGGCGAAGGTGCGACCAAGTTCGTCGAGATCGATGTAACGGGCGCTGACAGCCGCGAAGACGCCCACCGCGTCGCCATGTCGATCGCCAATTCACCCTTGGTGAAAACGGCTATTGCAGGTGAAGACCCGAACTGGGGGCGCATCGTCGCCGCCGTCGGCAAATCTGGCGCAAAGGCTGATCGCGACCGCCTGTCGATCAGCTTTGGCGATATCCTTGTCGCCGAAAAAGGCTGGCGCAATCCCGACTACCGTGAGGATGACGGCGCCGCCTACATGAAGGGCGACACGCTGGTCATCCGCGTGGACCTCGGTCTTGGCAAGGGCGCCAAGCGGGTCTGGACCTGCGACCTGACCCATCGTTACATCGACATCAACGCCGACTATCGTTCGTGAAGACGCTTCTGGTCTCTGCCGTCGCGCTGATTGACGCCGACGGGCGCGTGCTTCTGGCACAGCGCCCGGAAGGTAAGTCGCTGGCCGGCCTGTGGGAGTTTCCGGGTGGCAAGGTCGAGCCCGGCGAAACCCCTGAAATTGCTTTGATCCGCGAGCTCAAGGAAGAGTTGGGGATCGACACCTGGTCAAGTTGTCTTGCGCCGTTGACCTTTGCCAGTCACACCTACGAGACCTTCCATTTGCTGATGCCGCTCTTTGCCTGCCGCCGCTGGTCTGGCACGGTACAAGCCCTCGAAGGTCAGGGTCTTGCGTGGGTGCGTGCCAAGGATCTGAAAGACTATCCCATGCCGCCCGCCGATGTTCCGCTGATACCAATCCTCAGGGACTGGCTCTGACACTTAAAGACCCTTTTCGGGGACTGTGTCCAAAACTCCTCAACTTAAGCGAAATTCCTCACAATACTGTGAGGATAATTGTTTCCAAAAAAGTTCGTTTATGTCAGCTTTAAGACAGATGCGGCGAAGAGGGGATACGGAGGCGCATCTAAAACATCAGCAGCCCAATTTACGGGAGGATCAGGGATGCTGCGTACGATCACACTTGGAAGTTGTGTTCAGGTTCAGGGCACGCTCGAACGGGAACTTGGCAATGGCCGGATTCTTGTAAGAGTCGGCACCTGGTTGTTCGAAGGATACCCTGTGGGTACGAGAACCGCCTGAGTAGCAGGCACTGCTTTCCATCCGCGAAAGAAAAAGAAGGGGGCGTTCTCGCCCCCTTTTTGTTACGCCAGCTTCCGTTCGACTTCTTCGCTTTCGAAGATCTCGATGATGTCGCCGGGGCGGATGTCGTCGTAGTTCTCGAACGCCATCCCACATTCCTGTCCGGATTGGACTTCTTTGACTTCGTCCTTGAATCTCTTGAGGGTTTTGAGAGTTCCCTCGTGGACAACGACGTTGTCGCGAAGAAGACGGACGCCAGCGGACCGGCGCGCGACACCTTCGGTGACAAGGCAACCGGCAACTTTGCCGACGCCGGACACTTTGAAGACTTCCTTGATCTGCGCATACCCGATGAAGGTTTCGCGGACCTCGGCCTTGAGCAGACCCGAAGCCGCCGCCTTCACATCATCCACAAGATCGTAGATGACCGAGTAGTAACGGATTTCGACACCCTTCTGGTTTGCGGCCGCGCGTGCGGGCGCATTCGCCCGGACGTTGAATCCGATAACCGGGGCATTTGAAGCTTCTGCAAGGCCGATGTCTGACTCCGTGATCGCGCCAACACCGTAGTGCAGAACGCGGACACGAACCTCGTCGTTACCGATCTTTTCCATTGCCTGAACAATAGCCTCGGCAGAACCCTGCACGTCGGCTTTGACCACGATCGGCAATTCGGCAACGCTCCGGTCGGCCTTGGCCTTGGCCATCAGCTGTTCAAGCGTTGTCGCAGCACCCGCGGCCGCGCGTTTGTCCTTGGCCGCCTTCTCGCGGTAGGTCGCGATTTCACGCGCCTGCGCTTCTGTCTCGACCACGTTCAGCACGTCGCCCGCTTCGGGAGTGCCGTTCAGACCCAGAACTTCGACCGGGACGGATGGGCCAGCCTCTGGCACACGATCGCCCTTGTCGTTGATCAGGGCGCGAACCTTGCCCCATTGCTCGCCGACCACGAAGATGTCGCCCTGGCGCAGCGTACCGTTCTGGACAAGCACGGTTGCCACCGGACCACGACCGACATCCAGCTTGGCTTCGATCACCGCACCAACGGCTGCCCGTTCCGGATTTGCCCGCAGTTCGAGGATCTCGGCCTGAAGGGCGATGTTTTCCAGAAGCGTATCAAGGCCCTTGCCGGTTTTTGCCGACACTTCGACGTCGAGCACGTCACCCGACAGAGCTTCCACAACAACTTCATGTTGCAGCAGGTCAGTCCGCACTTTTTGCGGATTGGCGTCGTGCTTGTCGACCTTGTTGATCGCCACGATCATCGGCACTTTGGCCGCTTTCGCGTGATTGATCGCTTCGATGGTCTGCGGCATCACCGCATCATCGGCGGCGACAACCAGAACCACAATGTCCGTCACCTGCGCGCCACGGGCACGCATCGAGGTGAAGGCCGCGTGGCCGGGCGTGTCGAGGAAGGTCAGAACCGCGCCGCTATCGGTCGTCACCTGATAGGCGCCGATATGCTGCGTGATGCCGCCAGCTTCGCCGGAAACGACGTTCGCGTGACGGATCGCATCAAGAAGCGAGGTCTTTCCGTGGTCGACGTGGCCCATGATCGTGATGATCGGTGGGCGGATGTGAAGGTCTTCGTCGCGGTCCTTGACCGTGTCGATCACCTGTTCCACGTCCGAGTCAGACACGCGTACTGCCTTGTGACCGAATTCCTCGATCACCAGTTCGGCAGTGTCCGCGTCGATGGCCTGGTTCATCGTGACCATCATGCCCATCTTCATCAGCGACTTGACGACATCGGCGGCACGTTCGGCCATCCGGTTGGCAAGTTCCGACACAACGATGGTTTCAGGCAGCTGCACGTCGCGCACCTGCTTTTCGGCCTTCTGACCAAAGCCCAGCGCCTTCTGGCGGGCCTTTTCCTGTTTCCGCTTCATTGCGGCAAGCGAACGCTGGCGTCCGCCTTCACCGTCGATTGCGTCGCTCAGTGACAGCTTGCCGGTACGGCGGTTGTCCTCAACCTTGCCCTTGCCACGGCTGTCGCGATCGCCTGCTCCGCTGCTGCGTTCGTCGCGATCACGGTCGGTCTTGCGCGGGCCAACGGCTGCAACACCTTTGGTCGCTGCGCGCGAGGCTGCTGCTTCTGCGGCAGCAGGATCGGGCGCAGGCGCGGCCTTGGGTGTCGCCTTGGTGCGCAGGACTTCCTGCTTGCGGGCTTCGCGGGTTTCAGCGTCACGAACCTTCTTGGCCTCTTCTTCGGCCTTCAGGCGCAGCGCTTCCTGATGCTCGCGCTCTTCGCGTTCCTTGACTTCCGCCTCGGCACGACGACGCTCGCGTTCTTCTTCGCGGGACTTTTCTTCTTCTGCGCGACGCACAGAATCTTCTGCCTCGCGTATTTTCGCCGCCTGAAGCGCCTTCATCCGGCGTTCCATCTCCGCGTCAGAGATGCCTGCCGGGCGTTTCGAGGGATCACCATACGAAGGCGTGCTGACACCAGCGCCGGTGGGCGAGGCCCCCGGTTTCGTTGGTACAACGACACGTTTCTTCTTCGTCTCGACGATGACAGCTTTGGTCCGGCCGTGGCTGAAGCTTTGCTTCACCTGTCCGGGCCGGCTGCCGCCGAGGCCGAGTGGTTTTTTACCGTCAGTTTCGCTCATGCCGGTCTCAGTTCTTTCCCGGCGGATGTCCGCCGTCCGTTTGCCGCAAGCCGTTCAACTTTGCGGCTTCCTCTACAACACGCTTCGTGAGTCCGCCAGCGGCAAGCGCCGCATGGACCACAGAATCGCGTCCGAATGCCTGTCCCAATTCGTTTGCCGTCAGGCAACCGAACCATCTTCCGCCCTCGGGCGTCCACAGTTTGCCCTTGCCTCGCTCCGATCCATCGGAGGCTTGCAACAGCACCTTTGCCTTGCCGTCGGCCAGCCAGCCCTTGACCTTCTCGAACCCGCAGATGGCGTAACCCGCCTTCCGCTCGAGCGAGATCAGGTCCACCACCCGCCGCGCCATGCCTGCCGTCACCATGTCGGCCAGCCCTTCGGGAACCTGCGCGGGTGCCTTTGCACCCCGCGCGAAAAGTCCCTTCGTTGCCGCCTTGGTCAGGCAGTCCTTCGTCGCCGTAACCCAGATACCGCGACCGGGCAGCTTACCTGCCAGATCGGGAGTCACGATGCCATCGGGCGAAAGCACGAAGCGGATCAGGCCAGCCTTGGGCTGCACCTCTCCGGTAACGACGCAGCGCCGTTCCGGATCTTCCCGCAAGTTTTCGGCTCCGCCCCGTGTCATCAGGCCTCTGAGTCCTCAGCGTTTTCTTCTTCGGCGATACCGCCATGCAGCTCTGCCG
>JBATMT010000009.1:0-3358 GCA_049289975.1 Paracoccaceae bacterium
GCCGACGCACTCGCCGAATCGCGCGGCGCGCGCCTCACGCCGGTGCGTCGCCGCGCCCTCGAAATCCTGCTCGAAGCCCACCGCGCTCTCGGCGCCTACGAAGTTCTGGAACGTCTCGCCCAGGACGGCTATGGCAACCAGCCACCGGTCGCCTATCGCGCGCTCGACTTTCTGGTGGAGCAGGGGCTCGCACACCGCATCAGCCGCCTGAACGCCTTCATGGCCTGCACCCACCCCAGCGAATCGCACAGCCCTGCCTTCTTCATCTGCCGCGACTGCAACGCCGTCGCCGAAGTCTCGGATCAGACCGCCCGCGCCGCCGTCGCCGATGCTGCGGTTGTCATCGGCTTCTCGGTCGACCGCGTCGCCATCGAAGTCACCGGCCTTTGCCCCGCCTGTCAGGACCGCGCCGCATGACACTCCTCTCCGCCCGTGGTCTGGGTGTCCGGCACGGTGACCTCGTGATCTTGCAAGATGTGGATTTCGCCATCCAGCCCGGCGAGATCGTGACCATCGTCGGTCCGAACGGCTCGGGCAAATCCACGCTCGTCCGCGCCCTGATCGGCCTCGAACCGGCAACATCAGGCACCGTCACGCGCCACCCCGGCCTTAAAATCGGCTACGTCCCGCAACGCCTCAAGGTCGAGGCGGGCCTGCCCATGACCGTGCGCCGCTTCCTGTCGCTGCCCAACCGCGTCTCTGACGCCGACGCCGCCAAGGCGCTGGGCCATGTTGGCGTCGACGGGCTTCAGGACCGCCAGCTTTCGCGCCTGTCCGGCGGCCCGTTCCAGCGCGTCCTTGTCGCTCGGGCGCTCCTGTCCACGCCAGACATCCTCATCCTCGACGAGCCGACCCAGGGCCTTGACCAGCCCGGCGTCGCCGCCTTTTACCGCTTGCTCGAACACCTCCGCCACGAAACCGGAGTGGCTGTCCTGCTCGTCAGCCACGACCTCCATGTGGTGATGAGCGCGACCGACCGGGTGATCTGCCTCAACGGCCATATCTGCTGCGAAGGTGCGCCCGAGCATGTCTCGGCGGCGCCCGAATACCGCGCGCTCTTCGGCTTCGGAGCCGACGGCGCGCTGGCGCTCTACCGCCATGTGCACGATCATGACCACGATCACGGCGACAAGGGTGCACCGCTGCCACACACCCATGTCCACGCCGACGGCACTGTCTGTACTCACGATCACTCCCACAAGGACCACGAGCATGTTTGACGATTTCATGCTCCGCGCCCTGATCGCCGGGCTGGGCCTGACCCTCGCAACCGGGCCGCTTGGCTCGTTCGTGGTCTGGAGACGCATGGCATATTTCGGCGATGCCACTTCGCACGCGGCAATCCTTGGCGTGGCGCTGGCCTTTGCGTTTCACCTGCCGCTTTACGTAGGCATCCTCGCAGTCGCCATCGCCGTCGCGCTCATCGTCTCGACGCTGGCCGGGCGTGGCCATGCGATGGACACGCTTCTGGGCGTCATGGCCCACTCGGCGCTCGCCATCGGCCTTGTCGCCGTCAGCTTCCTCCATCAGGTCCGCGTCGATCTGTCGTCCTTCCTGTTCGGAGATATCCTGTCTGTCGGCTGGACCGATGTGGTCTGGGTCTGGATCGGCTCTCTTGGCGTGCTGGCGTTGCTGGCATGGCGCTGGTCCGGCCTCGTGACATCCACCGTGAACGAGGAACTCGCGCAGGCATCCGGCATCGACCCACGGCACGAGCGTCTGGCCCTGACGCTGGCCCTTGCGGTCACTGTCGCGCTGTCGATCAAGATCGTCGGGGCGCTCCTGATCGCCGCCATGCTGATCATTCCGCCCGCCGCCGCCCGTTCCTTTTCTCGCACCCCCGAAGCGATGGCCTTTGGTGCCAGCCTCATCGGCGCGATCGCCGTGGTGATCGGCCTTGAATCCTCACTGCTCGCAGATACACCCGCCGGTCCGTCCGTCGTGGTTGCGGCCTTTGTGATCTTCTTGGGGTCGCTGGTCGTGGCAAGGGTGAACCGCTGACGCGCCCGCCCAGGCTCGCGCATCCGGATAGATCGTTTGGACTCATCCTCACATCCCTTGCCCGGCGGCTTGCGCCTTCGTGCAGGGGACCGGGCGACTTGCCAATGGCAAGACGCCTTTCCGGTCCCCGCAAATGTTCAGGCGTGGGACCCGGACCCAAAGCCTAGCTTTCGCTCACGCCACCCGTTATCTCCAGCCAAACGACCGACCGGACGGAGACCAAAATGGCGAACCATCTGTATGACGGCCTCTTGGCACCCCATGCGGGCAGTGACCGGACGTTCCTGATCCTGCCGGATTCCTCGACGGTCACCTACAGTGCCTTCCTCGCCCTGACCGCACGCTATGCCCACGCCTTGCGTGCCGCAGGTCTCCAACCCGGCGACCGCGTCGCCCTGCAACTGGAAAAGAGCCAGCACATGCTGGCCCTGATCGCCGCCGCGATTCAGTCCGGCATCGTCTTCCTGCCGCTCAACACGGCCTACACGCCATCCGAACTGCTCTACTTCGTCTCGAACGCCGGAGCGGGGATGCTCGTCGCTGACCCGCGCTACGCGGGGCCACTGGAACCCGTCGCGTCCGAGGCAGGCGCGGCGCTCCTGACCCTGTCGGCCGAAGGCATCGGCACCTTTGCCGCACTGGCCGCCAGCCAACCCACAACCTTTCCGACACATCCCCGCGGCCCCTCCGACCTTGCCGCGCTCCTCTACACGTCTGGCACCACCGGCCGCTCCAAGGGCGCGATGATGAGCCACGACAACCTTCTGTCGAACGCCCGCACACTCGTCGATGCATGGGCGTTCACCGCTGAAGACACGCTCCTTCACGCGCTGCCGATCTTCCACACCCATGGCCTGTTCGTTGCCATCAACGTGGCGCTTCTGGCGGGTTGCCCGATGATCTTCCTGCCCAGATTCGACGCCGATCAGGTGCTGTCTTTCCTGCCGCGCGCCACCACCATGATGGGCGTTCCCACGTTCTACACCCGCCTCCTCTCCGACCCGCGCCTTACCCCTTCGCTCGTCTCTCACATGCGGCTGTTCGTTTCCGGCTCTGCGCCGCTTCTGGCCGAGACGCACCGCCAGTGGCAGGACCACACCGGCCAGATCATCCTTGAACGCTACGGCATGACTGACACCAACATGAACACCTCCAACCCCTCCGCGGGCGACCGCCGCGCCGGCACCGTCGGCCCCGCCCTGCCGGGGATCGAGGTCAGGGTCTGCGACGCCACTGGCACCGAAGTCCCACGCGGCGAGGTTGGCGTGATCGAGGTGCGCGGCCCGAACGTCTTTCAGGGCTACTGGCAGATGCCCGAAAAAACCCGCGAGGAACTGCGCGACAACGGCTTCTTCAT
>JBATMT010000010.1:0-2554 GCA_049289975.1 Paracoccaceae bacterium
ATCTCAGCCAGAAGCTGAGTGACTTCGGTGATGTCGTCGCGATGACGAAATCCCAGCGCAGTGGGGCCAATCAGGTTTGCAGTGATCTGGGCCGTAGGCGTGCAGGGTTTTGCAAGGTGGCGAACAATTTGCAGAAAGGACTCGTCGGTGCCAAAACTCTCCTTGCGCTGGTAGCTGGGCAGGTCGAGCGGGATTACCGGCAGTGCCAGACCCATACTTTCAGCCAACCCGGCAGGATCGTCCTGAATCAGTTCGGCCGTGCAGGACGCACCGACCATCAGCGCCTCTGGATTGAAGCGGTCCACGGCGTCCCGGCAGGCAGTCTTGAACAGGCCAGCGGTGTCTCCGCCAAGATCGCGCGCTTGAAATGTAGTGTAGGTAACCGGCGGACGGTGGTCCCTGCGTTCGATCATGGTAAACAGGAGATCGGCATAGGTGTCGCCCTGCGGCGCGTGCAGGACATAATGCATCCCGCGCATACCGGTGGCGACACGCATCGCACCAACATGTGGCGGACCTTCATATGTCCAGAGCGTCAGCTTCATTCGGCAGCCTCCATGCGCGGCGCTGCTGCGCGCAAAAGTGCGTGGCGCCGCAACGGACGAGCAAAGAGAGAAGCCAGATCCCCAGCCTGCTCGTAGAAATGCACTGGCGTGAACACCAGTTCGATTGCCCACTTGGTGGCAAGACCCTCTGACTCGAGCGGATTGGCAAGGCCAAGGCCGCAGACGGTGAGATCAGGCCGGGCAGCGCGGACCCGTGCAAGTTGCTTGTCCACATCCTGGCCCTCCGACAGGACCGGCCCTTGCGCCAACAGTTCAAGCTCTGGCGCCATCAAGTCGCGATGCAGGAACGGGACGCCAACCTCTATCGCGCGCATCCCGCACTCGCGGGTGAGAAACCGGGCCAGTGGCAGCTCGAGTTGGCTATCAGGAAAGAAGAAAATCGACTTGCCCGCCAATGTTTGTGCTGCGGCGGCAATCGCCTTTTCGGCACGGGCACGAGGAGCGGCGGTGACTTGCTCGAAAAGTTCGGGTGATACGGCAAATTCTCTCGCCACGGCGCGCAGCCAAAGTGTCGTCCCTTCAGCACCGAAAGGAAACGGAGCGACGATATGGCGGGCACCGCGCCGGGTCAGTGCAGCATGGGTGTCACCAAGGAAAGGCTGCACGAGGGCAAAGACAGTGGCCTGTCCAATGGCAGGGGCATCAGCAGCGCGGCGGGCCGGAAGACATCTTACGCGGCTGATGCCCATCGCCGCCAGAAGCGACAGTGCCTGATCCTCGACGACGTCGGGCAAGGCCCCGACAATCAGTAGCTCTTTTGCATTGGTTTCGGGCAGGCCGGGAACCATTGCAGCAAGGCATGTATCCTCACCCTGAGTGAAGGTTGTCTCGATTCCCGACCCAGAATAATTCAGCACCCGAACGTGTGGCGCGTGTTTCGCACTCATCCTTTCGGCAGCGCGATGAAGGTCCAGTTTGATCACTTCTGACGGACATGAACCCACCAGAAACAACTGGCGAATGTCAGGACGGCGTGACAGCAGCCTATCAACCTCACGATCCAGCTCGACGTGAGCGTCAGCCAGTCCCGCCAGATCCTTCTCTTCGAGAATCGCCGTGCCAAAGCGCGGCTCGGCAAAGATCATCACTCCGGCGGCCGATTGCAGCAAATGCGCGCAGGTTCGCGACCCCACGACAAGAAAGAAGGCGTCCTGTATCTTGCGGTGCAACCAGATGATCCCGGTCAAGCCACAGAACACCTCGCGCTGCCCGCGCTCTTTAAGCACTGGAGTGTCCAAGCAACCTATGGCCGGCACCGCTTTCATACCTGCACCGCCACATCAAGTCGGGCTAGCCGCAACTTGCGGATGAATTGAGCGGCGTTGATCGCGTAAGTCGCGTACGCAACCAGAGCGACCATCATCAGACCGTTCGGCGACAATGCCCCGGTCAAAAGTCCAATGATATAAGCGAGGTGCAGCGCAATGACAGCGAAAGAGAAGACGTCCTCCCAGAAGAAGGCTGGGGCCAGAAGATATTGCCCGAAGACGACTTTTTCCCAGATTGCACCGGTAATCATGATTAGGAACAGAAATCCGGTTTTCACCAGGACCGAGACTGTTGCAGCCTGATACCCCTCACCCGTAGTGACGTAGCGCAACACCAAGACCAATGAAATTGCGAATGCCAGAAACTGAAGTGGTGCCAGAATTCCTTGGACCAATGTCCACTTTGTCGCGTCGCGGCGAGCACGTTGCGCGGCGGTATAAAGCTGCGCACGACCGGGCGGGCTGGGGCGATTCTGTGGCATGAGCGGCCTCACGGACGTGGTGTCCTCCAGCCAAACCTAGCCTCGCGATTCCCAATGTGTCAATCAAAACTTACACATTGATGGTTTACATTGTGTGCCGAGAAAGGTAGCCAAAACATCGAATATGCAAACAAAAAAAATGAGTAATATTATTAAAAAACAGATGCTTGAAAAGATCCGCTGCCCGCCCTATAATTTTCAGTGTCAATTTTCTTTGACAAATTGGCGGGCGTTATAG
>JBATMT010000011.1:0-3730 GCA_049289975.1 Paracoccaceae bacterium
GTGCGGCAAGTGTGGAGCATGTAGATTTCTTCGTACTTCTCGTAAGTCTCCGGCTCGCGCATGAGGCTTGCAAAAGGCGCTATGCCGGTGCCGGTGGCAAGAAACCACAGCCGCTTGCCCGGCATGAGTGCATCATGGACAAGTGTGCCAACAGGTTTCGGGCGCAAGATGATCTGATCCCCGGGCTCAATGTGCTGCAACTTTGATGTCAGCGGTCCGTCGGGCACCTTGATTGAGTAGAACTCCAGTTCCTCATCCCAAGCAGGAGAGGCAATGGAGTAGGCGCGCAGCAATGGTTTGCCATTGTCGCCCATCAGCCCGATCATGACGAATTCACCTGAGCGGAACCGCAGGCTTTGTGGCCGCGTGACGCGGAATGAAAACAGCCTGTCGGTCCAATGTTTTACCGAGGTGACAGTCTGAGCGTCAGGAAGGGTTCGGACGGGAGTTGCTGCGGCGTCAGTCACGGTTTGATCGTTCATTTCGGGAATAGGGCAATTACGCCCCCCTTCTAGGCTTTTATCACTCTGAGGAAAAGCATGGTATCAGGCGCGGACCCGCGACCTATAGTCATGCTCGCGCCAGTCGGCACGGTAGATCCATTGTTCCGCAGGCTGGCGTTCGGCGAGTTCGTCAGAAATCTCGACTTCGTCAAATCCGACGCGCCGCGCCATGGCATATTGGTCGGCAATAACGTGGCCCTTGGCGCGCAGGCGACCAGGGTACCCGACTGCCCGCAGGTGACGAGCAAGCGTAAAACCACGTCCGTCGGAGAAAGCCGGGAAAGCAACGCGCACCAAGTCAGCGCCGGACACGTCAGGCAAGTCTTCCGGCTTGGTGTCGGACGCGATGTCAATGGCAGTCGTTCCAACATAGTCGTCGGCGTGGAATCCGTCGTCGCGCACGATTACAGTCATGCTACATTCTCCCTGTGCGGAGCGTCTTCAGCCTCAGCCGCTGGCAGCGGACCACGCACGGCGCGCCCGTTGATGAAATGAATACCGCATTCGACCTTCGCCTGTCCGCGCCAGCGGCCCGAGCGTGGGTCTTCTCCCTCGGCCACCGGAGAGGTGCAGGGCGCGCAGCCGATGGACGGATAGCCCTTGGCGACAAGCGGATGGCGGGGCAAGCGGTTGTTGACCATGTAATCTTCGAGATCTTCCCGGCCCCAATGGGCGAGCGGATTGACCTTGATGCGCTTGCCGTCCTCGTTTTCGAAGAACTGAAGTGCGGAGCGAGTAGAAGCCTGAAACCGCTTGCGGCCAGTCACCCATCCATCAAAGCCACGCAGAGCACGCTCTAGCGGAACAACCTTGCGCAGGTTGCAGCAACTGTCGGTGTTGAACTGATGCAAGGTCCCGTCCGGGTCCTCAAAGTTTGTATCGCGGCGATCCGCGCGGATCAGTCGGATATCAGTGAGGTTCAGCTTGTCCGCAAGCTCGCGCTGATAGTCGAGCGTTTCGGGGAACAGCATCTGTGTATCGACGAAAAGGACCGGCGTGCCGGGCGCCACGACAGATACGAGATGAAGGAGAACAACCGACTCGGCCCCGAATGAGGAAACCAGGGCCAGATTGCCAACTTCCGGGTCATGAAACGCACGCTCGAGCACCGCAGTCGCCGAATGGTGGCGATAGCGTTCATTCAACGCGGCAACCTTCGCATCGAGATCTATGGCTTCATGCAGCATCACGCGCCGCCTCTTCGGGGTAGAGCGCTGCCTTGAAGGGTGCAGGGCCGACACGGCGGAAGGCGTCGATGAAGGTTTCGGACTTGTCTGCGCGGAGGTCGATGTAGGCTCTCAGCAAGCGTTCGATGGCGGGAACCACCTGATCATAGGCGAAGCCCGGACCAACCTTGTCACCGATTGCAGCATGTTCGGTGTGATCGCCACCAAGCGTGATCTGATAGTTTTCGACACCCGCGCGGTCCAGGCCGAGTATGCCGATATGACCGACATGGTGGTGTCCGCAGGCGTTGATGCAGCCCGAGATCTTGATTTTGAGCTGGCCGATTTCTTCCTCAAGGCCAATAGCCTTGAAGTGAGTCGATAGTTCCTGGGCGACCGGGATTGAGCGGGCGGTGGCGAGGGCACAATAGTCCATGCCGGGGCATGCGATGATATCAGACACAAGTCCGATGTTTGCTGTTGCCAGACCCTCAGTCTTCAACGCCGCATGCAACGCCGGAATATCTGACTTGTGAACATGCGGCAAGACGACATTCTGCTCGTGGCTGATGCGAAGCTCGCCGTGGCCGTACTTGTCGGCCAGATCGGCTAGCATGCGCATCTGCGATGCCGAGGCGTCTCCGGGTGTTTCACCGTGCTTTTTGAGCGAAACCGTAACAATGGCATAACCGGGCGCACGATGCTCGGTCAGGTTCATGTCGGACCATGCGCGGAAAACCGGATCGGCTTTGCGGGTGGCTTCGAACGCATCGTTGGGCGTATTGCGGAAGGCTGGTGGCAGGAACTGGTGTTCGATTTCTGTAAGAAGTACCTGATCAACTCCGCTGAATTCGCGCTTCACTTGTTCGAAACGTGATTCTACAGCGTCGCGGAATTTTTCGATCCCGTTCTCAAAGACGGTGATCTTGATGCGCGCCTTGTACTTGTTATCGCGCCGGCCCATCACATTGTAGACCGAAACGATCGCTTCAAGGTACGGCAGCAAGTCGGCCTTTTTCAGGAAGGGGCGGATCACATGGCCGATCATCGGTGTGCGGCCTAGGCCACCACCCACGATAACTTCGAAGCCTACTTGACCGGAGCCGCCACGCACCATGCGCAGGCCGATGTCGTGGGCTTTTGTGACAGCGCGATCATTCGGGCTTCCAGTGACGGCAATCTTGAACTTGCGCGGCAGAAACTGGAATTCTGGATGGTCGGTCGACCATTGACGGATCAGTTCGGCCACTGGACGCGGATCTTCGATTTCGTCGGCGGCGGCACCGGCGAAATGATCTGCGGTCACGTTTCGGATCGTGTTGCCCGACGTCTGGATCGCGTGCATCTGGACATCGGCAAGCGCGTCGATCATGTCTGGCACGTCGGTCAGCTTAGGCCAGTTGTACTGAATATTCTGACGGGTGGTGAAGTGACCATAGCCCTTGTCCCACCGCTCGGCGATGTAGGCAAGCTGGCGCATCTGCGCCGAGGACAGCGTGCCGTAGGGGATAGCCACTCTCAGCATATAGGCGTGGAGCTGAAGATAGAGGCCGTTCATCAGACGCAGCGGACGAAACTCGTCTTCGCTGAGTGCACCAGTCAAACGGCGTTCGACCTGCGCACGGAATTGGGCGGCGCGGCTCCGCACGAAGGCTTCGTCGAAATCGGAGTACCTATACATGTGAGTTCTCCTGCTTGCCGTGGGCATAGTTGGACGGCCCTCGGGTGCGGAAGGCTTCGCGGAAGTGAATGGGCTCGGGGCCATTCTGGCCAAGACGTGCATCGGCAAGGTAAACGCCGACCACGATCTGTTTTTGCTTCTCTGCCTGAAGCAGACGCAGCTGCGCATGCGCCTCGTCTTCGATCAGTTCGGCTTCGGAATGAAGCCGCGACCACTGGTCATTGGCGGTCAGATAGACCACGTCGCCCTCGATCAGCGCATTGGCGGTCACTACTTTTGGTGTGAAACGGCGGCTCATGGTTCTGTCCGGAATGGAATTTCTTGCTGCCAATATAGGAAATTTTTCCACTTTTGCGCCAGATGGCCTTGCGAATAAGGAC
>JBATMT010000012.1:0-2772 GCA_049289975.1 Paracoccaceae bacterium
TGATGAATGCATAAATCAGAATAAGTCCGGCCGCGACCAGAGTTTTATTCGCCCTGCCTTCGGGGGCAGCCTGATCGACAACGGTCATGCCCGCTCCTTCGACTTTTCTGGCATCGTCTACTGTTCACTACCTACAATCATGTCTCCGACCGACATTCCAGCGCCGGGGATGGCCAAACCCCATCGTATCACCGGTTGGAAGAGGGGCCGAGCAGCGTTGTTGCAATTGTTCTACCCTGACGGTTCCGTTAGGGTTCAGCACAATAGAGAAACGAGCAGTACAGCCCTAGATGACGGCCTTAACCGAGTATCAGCGACTGGAGTGTTCAGGCCTTTGGCGGGAGACGCCGGAGAGTCAAAGACGGGATGTTATTGTCACGTTTGGTGACGCGACGCTCGTCATAAAGGAACTGCCCAGCGAACGCGCCGTCAGCCACTGGTCGTTACCCGCTGTTCGTCGACTAAATCCAAGTCGAATGCCTGCCCTCTTCTCTCCTGGCCACGACTCTGGCGAGGAACTCGAAATCGACGACGAAACAATGATCGCCGCGATTGGGAAGGTCCATGCGATCATTGCAGCCCGGCAGCCCCATCCCGGCCGCCTGCGGGGTTTTCTGCTGCTGGGCGTTGCCGCAGCCCTCGCTGCGGGAGTGCTGGTGTGGTTACCTGGGGCGCTTATTGCACATACCGCAAAGGTTCTTCCCAGCTCGACCCGTCAAGAGATCGGGCAGGCAATTCTTGTCGATCTTGAAAGACTGACGGGTCGACCTTGCGCAGAGCCTGACGGACAGGCAGCACTGCAACAGCTGACAGACCGGGTCATCGGCACGAATGATGGGAAACTGGTGGTTTTGCCCGAAGGGTTGTCGACCGCGCTGCATTTGCCGGGAAACCTTGTCGCAATTGGTGGCGCGCTGATCGAACAGAACGACACACCCGAGGTTGCAGCCGGATTTGTTCTGGCCGAGCGATTGCGGGCAGAAGCCAATGATCCGGTGCCGGACGCTTTGAGGTACGCCGGCTTTCGTGCCGCATTCCAACTCCTTACGACCGGGAAAGTCCCGCAAGATGCGTTCCGGGGATACGGCGAGCGATTGCTCAAGGCCAAGCCGCAGCCCATAGAAGATTCAGTGCTTCTGAAGCGCTTCGAGAATGCCGGAGTAGGATCTTCGGCCTATGCCTATGCTTTGGATAAAACCGGCGAGAAAACGCTTGGCTTGATTGAGGCTGACCCATTCGCCGCCGAGCCACCTCCCCTGCCCCTGCTCAACGACACGGATTGGGTGGCATTGCAAGGAATCTGCACCGGTTGACTACCGAAGAAATGCCTCGTGGAAACCAGAAAGCTGCAAAGCAGCAAGGGCTGTCAGTGCCACATTCCTGTCGGTAAACGGCCCGGCCAAAACGGCCGTCAAATGGCCACCCCGCACTTTCTGACGGGCAACTGGCAGGTCAAGTTTCCTTATGTTGCCAATCGCGCGATCAACGTTCTGCATCTCTGCGAATGACCCGACTTGCAGCCAGAACAGATCGCCATTGATTGACGGAACCGGACGTTGCGCCCGTGTGGGTCCTGATGCCCAAGTCACTTCATAACCGTAGCTGCCCAGCTTTCTGGCCCGCAGTCGCGCGGCAGAACTGTAGTCTGTCCCCACCAGTTTGAGGTCGGGCAATCCGAGGCCGTTCAAGAACGCCACAGGATCGGCAATACGTCCGCCGCAATGCGTAACACGGCGACCATCGCTCAGCCAAAGTCGAGTGGCGACCACATCCACCGAAAGGCACAGCGTCGCGGACTGCTGGACCTCTTGCTGCTCGATCAGCTTTACCTCGCCGTACGCACCACCATGCGCGCTGGTGGTGACTGTCGCTACCCGTTCCGGCGCTGTGCGACCGGGCTTTGCAGAAGCAGGAACGGTGGGGGTTTCTATCTTGGTCCCCAGAGCCGTAGCAGGGACGCTACCACCAAGAGTTGGCGCCTTGTTGCACACCGGTTGATTGTCCGAAGTAACGCGCGGCAACCACAGGAGTGTGCCGCTGACACTGGCCCGCTGAAATGCACAGCCTTTGCTGTCCACATATTCTCGAGCAGTGTAACTGGCTGGCGGCACCGCTGCTGGGCCGCCAATCAATTGTGCGAGGCCAGAGCTGCCAGCCGACAGCACAAGCAAAGTTCGCGCGGCGAGACCTGATCTCATTGAATTTCCCGGAGTTTTGAGCCAGTTTCTAGTGAACAAAACAAGGGAAATCGTAACACAACTAGTCTTACTTGGTGCCGAACATCCTGTCTCCGGCATCACCCAAACCCGGAACGATATATCCATGGTCGTTCAGGTGGCTATCTACCGCAGCGGTGACGATGGGCACGTCGGGATGTGCCTCTTTCATCCGTGCAACTCCCTCTGGTGCCGCCAACAGGCACATGAACCGAATGTTCGTTGCCCCCGACTTCTTCAAGAGATCAATTGCGGCGACGGAAGAATTGCCGGTGGCCAGCATCGGATCAAGCGCGATTGTCAGGCGTTCGCGCAGGTCCGGAACCTTGTAATAGTATTGCACGGGCTGCAACGTTTCAGGATCACGATACAGACCGACAAAGCCGACCCGCGCCGCTGGAATGAGTTCCAGCACACCGTCCAGCAGGCCATTTCCCGCCCTGAGGATCGAAATCAATGCGAGTTTCTTGCCGTCAATCGTAGGTGCGTCCATCGGGCAGATCGGTGTTTCGATGCGGGTCGTCGTCATTTCCATTTCGCGCGTGATTTCATAGGC
>JBATMT010000013.1:0-3239 GCA_049289975.1 Paracoccaceae bacterium
GATCGGAGCCTTGTGACGCTTGTACTGTTGTTCTGGATCGGTGTGCGGTGCGGACATGGAAAGACCTCCTGTTACCATCTGTCGAAACCTGACCGGCGCCGCAATGTTCCCACAGGCAATCTCTGGAGCGCGGAACAAACGCCCAGACGCGCGGGTTTATCGCGTGAAATGATACAGGTGTTCATATGACCCAGAGCCAGAGAGACCCTTCCAAAACGGCTGCCCCCCTCACGCGAACAGCGGCGGAAAGGCCTGAACACAGCAAAGAGAAAAAGGATGGGGCGCGGGAAAAAGACTGCCAACCTACGGAGCGGTATGGTCGCGCTATTGCCGCCTTGATCGAAGATGAACTGGGGCGCGTTCACGGCACCCAGATCCAAGACCCGCAGCATCAGCCGGTGCGTAAGCCGAGCAGATAAGCGGTGGTCGGGTTCGGGCACAGCCGGGCGCTGCCCGACCTTAGTCCGACGATCGCGACTGGTCGACTTCCGGCAGATTGCCCGGCTGCTTGGTGTTGGTATCGGGCCGCCAATCGCGATCCTTCCGGTTCTTTCCGGCCGGGTCGATCTGTTGCTGGCGTTGGTCAATCGTGTTGGGTTTCGGGTGGCGGGTGGTTGGATCGTTGCGTGGCATGATCACCTCCTGTGTGGCTGATGGCTCAACGCCCCTGCCGGATCGGTGTTCCGGGCGATCCTTCGCCGAGACGCTTTTGTGGCTGGAACAATCGCCAAGGGCCGCAGGTTCTTCAAACGGTAGCGCAAGGATGTGCAAGCGTTCCAAACCCGCCGGCGCCGCTTTGGCCCGGCAGAGCAAACAACCCAACCGACATGGAGACCGAGATGAAAGAGAAATCCCTGGAAAGCGCCTTTGAAGACAATCTCAAGGATATCTATTACGCCGAACGCCAGATCCTGAAAGCGTTGCCGAAGATGATACGGGCCGCACAGTCTGCGGAACTGAAAGAGGGGCTGACCAAGCACCGCGAAGAGACCGAGGGTCAGGTGGAACGTCTGGAACAGGTGTTCGACATCATCGGGAAGCGGGCGCAGGGCAAGACCTGCCCGGCGATCAATGGCATTCTCGAGGAGGGTGCGGAGGTCATGGAGGAGTATGGCAAGAGCCCTGCCATCGACGCCGTGCTGGCGGCGGCGGGTCAGGCCGTCGAACACTACGAGATCGCGCGTTATGGTACGCTGTGCGCATGGGCTGCGCAGCTTGGCTATGACGAGGCCATTCCGCTTCTGCAACAGACGCTGGAACAGGAAAAGGCCGCCGACGAGGCATTGTCCTCGGTGGCCGAAAAGGCCAATGAAACTGCTATGGCGGCGGCCTGACCGTTCTGCGACGACAAACGGGGCCGGACACTTCCGGCCCCGTTCGCTTAGGTCTCGGTCACAGCGACTCGGCGTGCAAGTCTGGTTGGCGGGTCGTCACGATGCAGCTTTCGCACCGGGCGAATTGTCCGAGATATCCTCAAGTGGGCTTTCGTCAGTTCTGGTACCGGCAAGTTCCGCGAGCCGCTCGGAAAGCTTGCGCAGATCGCGGGCATCCAGATTTTCCACACCGACGAACTTGTTGTCGGCATCGCTACTGACGATGATGAGTTCATCGAGCTTGGCCTGAATGGCGCGGCTATCGCGGTCTTGGGCGTTTTGCAGCAGGAACACCATCAGGAAGGTGATGATGGTCGTGCCTGTGTTGACGACCATCTGCCAAGGCTCGCTGAACTGGAAGAAGGGGCCAGACACGGCCCAGACAATTATCAGGGAAAGGGCAGTGATGAAGGTTATCGGCCTGCCCGATATGTCCGCGACCTTTGAGGCGAAGCGCAGGAAAAAGCCGGACGAAGTGCTCATAGTAGCGTCCATTCTGGCGCGCGTGATCAAGGCTTCACGCGCTTTGAATCTTGCCGACCGCACGGCGGGTCCGATGACAAACGTCGATTGGCGGGAAAGGTTCCCTGACGGGACAGAAGATCGGGGGCCTTAGCGTCTCGAGGATGCGCATTGCGGGGCTAGGTAAAGGCCCACGGCTGCGCTAGGGTCCTAGCATGTGGCCCGATATCCCTCCCTGCAATTCCCCATGGACATGACCGAGCACAGTCCGCCCCTGACCGATCCGCGACTGCGACCCGGCGACGACCTGCTTGCCGACGGACGGTCGCTGGCGCGCGACTGGAGGCTTGGCCCCTGCCCGTTCCTGAGCGAACACGGCGTTGCGTCGGAGGCGGAGTACAAGCGGCGGATGGCGACAGCGGGGCGGGTGATGCAGCACGCCCATATCGGCTTTCGCAACGTGGACAGGACGATCTGGGCGATTGGCGAGGTGCATGGTAAATGCGCCGCAAACGGAGTGACGGTGGACCGGTTCGGCATTACGCTTGACTGGTCGATGGGGTATCCGCAGGCGATGCGCGGCAAGGCGACGCGCGGCACCGGGATCGTGCTGGCGGGGCCAGAGGATTTTGCGCGCATCACCCATGCCGCTCCGGCAGCGGCCCATTTCGGGGACTTCATGCTGGGACTGCCGGGGGCAGTCGAAAACACCTGCGCAGCATTGGCGGCGGGCGTTTCATCGTTCGGCAATCTCGGCCAGTATTTCACCTTCCGTCTGCCCTATTGGAACGATGACGTTGCCACGACCGAAGCGACGGTGACGGCACTGGGGCTGCTGGCGGCGCAAGATGCCGAGATCCTTGCTCATTCCAATCTCGACGATGGCTTCGCCGGGCTGTTTCTTGACATGGCCTCGGCGCTGGGGATGGTGCTGATCGAGAAGCATATCGTCGAGGAGCTGATCGGGGTGAGCCTTGCGCATTGCTATGGCCACCACTTCAGCGATCCCTTGAGCCGGGCGGCCTTCCATGCGGCCCTAGCGCGGGTGTCATACACGCCAGGCACGATGATCTTTGGCAATACCGTTGCCTATCAGGGTGCTGCGGCGGGCAATTATGCCAGCCTGGCAAGCTACCTGCTGGCCGATATCGTGGCGCTCCGGCGTTGGCCTTTGGGGCACGCGGTCAACCCGGTGCCGGTGACAGAGAACATCCGCATACCGGACGTCGAGGAGATCATTGACGCGCAGACCTTTGCACATCGGCTGGCCGAGCATGCTTCCTTCTACGAGGCGATCTTTGACTGGGCAAAGGTCGAGGCCTTGGCGGACCGGCTGGTCGAGGGCGGGCAGAGGTTTGCCAGGGCCGCGCTCGATGGTCTGGCGGAGCGGGGCGTGCCAATGAG
>JBATMT010000014.1:0-8008 GCA_049289975.1 Paracoccaceae bacterium
GCAGTATGGCCGGTATGGGTAGTCAAGACATGCAGATGCATTGGGCGAAGCTGGTGGCCGCCGGGGCGATTGTCATTGTGGCCGTCTCTTGCGCCAAGGTCGCCGACATTCCGATGCCCGGCTTTTCGTCGGCCGCGCAATGGGACAATCACCCGCAAGGGTCGGCATGGACAGAGGCAACGGTCGCGGCGCTGAGGACAGATGGGGCGGACCTGATATCTTCGGTGCCGGGTGACGTGGGTGCCTATTGCCCGGCTTATGCGCAAGCCTCGCCAGAGAATCGGCAGGCGTTCTGGGTTGGGCTGGTGTCGGGCATGGCGAAGTATGAAAGCGGGTGGAACCCGCTGGCCACAGGCGGCGGCGGCAAGTTTCTGGGGCTGATGCAGATTTCCGACGATACTGCCGCGCAAAATGGTTGCGCGCGCGGCGATGGGCTTTTGGATGGGCGCGCCAACCTTTCGTGTGCGGTCAGGATCATGTCTCGGCAGGTGGCCGAGGATGGTGCGATCTTTGAGGGCAGCACGGGCGGCTGGCGCGGCATGGCGCGCGATTGGCTGCCCTTCCGCAAGAAAGATGTGCGCGAGGATCTGGCCTCGTGGACCAGCAAGCAGAGTTATTGCAACTGAGGTTCGCCGAGCGATGGGCGAAGCGATTGCGTCCGCCAGACGGGAATGCCGCGCAGACGGAACTCCTGCGAGAGCCGTTCGGGTGAGAACTGGGCCGTCGCGGGCAGGCTTTCTGACCGGCCATCGGCGCAATGTATCAGACAGGCCGCGCCGCCAAGACCATCACCGGTGATCGTAACCCCGTTAATCTCGTGCCAGTCGAGCGATTGCTCGTCTGTCAGGCGATAGTATTCCAGCGAGGTTTCCGTGAGACGGAAGCCTTCGGCGTCGTTCATCACGAGACGCGCCAGAATATAGCCAAGGAAGGGGCCGCACAGCAGGACAGCCACGAGTGACCAGCCTTGCGCCCAACCGAAGTAGAGGACGGCGCCCGCCAGTCCGAGTGCAATGTAGTTCTTCGGGCCACGCTCCTGGCGCCGATATTCAAAAATATCACTAACCATAATCTTCCAGACCAATCCCCCGCCACGGAAGTCTTGGTATCACGAAGTCGTTCAGAATTGGTTTTGAGCAGTTTCAGCCCGGTCGCTTGGCGCAACCGGGGAAACGATATGTTCATTCAGTTCAAACTGTCGGCTGGGCGCCGAATATTCTTACTGCGACGCCACGTCGATCAGGGTGTGGTGCCGAGAAGTCTGCGGATCATCTCGCCTGAGTCGCGGCTGAGATTCGGCAGCGCGAGGATGCGTTGCATGGCGGCCCGCGCATGGGACTGACGCGCAGGATCGTAGCGTTTCCATGTTTCAAACGCGGTAGACATGCGTGCCGTCGTCTGCGGATTGACCGGATCGAGACGGATCAGCCAGTTCGCATAGAAGTCGTAGCCAGTGCCGGATGAATGGTGGAAACCCGCATGGTTGGCCGACAGCGCGCCGAGAAGCGCGCGGAAGCGGTTGGGGTTTTTCCAGTCGAAATCGGGATGGGCAGCAAGTTCGGTGGCGACGTTCACGGCATCATTCGGCGCTGCATAGGCGACCTGAAGGGTGAACCATTTGTCGAGGACAAGGCGGTTCGACCGGAAGCGGTCGTAGAATGTGTTCAGCGCCGTAGCGGCACGATCGGTCTCGATCAGGCATCCGAGCGCGCCTTGCATCTCGGTCATGTTGTCGGCGGTGGCGAAAAGCTCTTCGGCCCGCGAACCGCCGTCACGACGGTTCAGGAACGACAGGCAGGCCAGTCGCAGCGCGCGGCGGCCTGCCGAAGCGGCATCGGGGGTGAAGCTGGCCTTGCTTTGCATCGCGTCGTAGGTGGTGGCAAGCGGGACTTCCAATCGCGCGCCGATGGCGCGGGCAAGGGCTTCCTTCTGGTCGTTGATACGGTCGGGGTCGGGTGTGTGGCCGCCATCGAAGATCGCCTGCGCCATGTCATCGTCGGAAGGAAGTCGAAGGCAAAGAGCGCGAAAGGCCGGATCGAGCGTTTCGTCGGTCAGAACCTGTTCAAGGCCGGAAATATAGCCCGGAGCCGGTGCGGCACCTTCTAGGATCATGTCGCCCAGCACATCCTTGGCCAAGGCGCGTCCCGCTTCCCAGCGGTTGAACGGGTCGGTGTCGTGGGCAAGCAGGAAGGCACGTTCGGAGGCCGAGACGGTGCGGTCGAGGATCACGGGGGCCGAGAAACCGCGCAGGATCGACGGGATCGGACGTGAGGCAAGATTGTCGAAAGCGAAAGTCTGGGTGGTATCGGTCATTTCTAGGATCTGGGTTGGCAGAACCTCGTCGCCATTGGGGTTCAGGAGACCGACGGCGATGGGGATGACGCGGGCGGGTTTGTCAGGCTGGCCGGGGGTCGGCGCCGTTTTCTGGGTGAAGGTGAGCCTGTAGATGCCGCCGCTTTCTCCCGGCTCCCAGTCTTCGGCGACCGCAAGGCGCGGTGTGCCTGCATCAGTGTACCAGCGCTTGAACTGCGTCAGGTCGCGGCCGGTCGTGTCTTCAAAGACCTTGAGCCAATCCTCGATCGTGGCGGCGTCGCCGTCATGGCGGTCGAAATAGAGGTCAAGCGACTTGCGATAGCCATCGTCGCCGACGAGACGCTTGAGCATCCCAATGACCTCGGCGCCCTTTTCGTAAACCGTGGCGGTGTAGAAGTTGTTGATCTCGACGAAGCTGTCAGGGCGGACCGGGTGGGCAAGCGGCCCCGTGTCTTCGCGAAATTGCCGGGCGCGGAGGGTCAGCACGTCGTCGATGCGCTTGACCGGTGCAGAGCGCATGTCGGACGTGAACTGCTGGTCGCGGAAGACGGTCAGGCCCTCTTTCAGGCACAGTTGGAACCAGTCGCGGCAGGTGATGCGGTTGCCGGTCCAGTTGTGAAAATATTCGTGGCCGATGACGCCTTCGATCCGCTCGAAATCGAGGTCTGTCGCGGTTTCGGGGCTGGCAAGAACGAGCTTAGAGTTGAAGATGTTCAACCCCTTGTTCTCCATCGCGCCCATGTTGAAATCGTCGACGGCGACAAGGTTGAAGACGTCGAGGTCATATTCGCGCCCGTAGGCGTCTTCGTCCCATTTCATCGAGCGTTTCAACGCGCCCATCGCATAGTCGCAACGGTCGAGATCACCTTTACGGACCCAGATGTTCAGATCGACCTTGCGGCCGGAACGGGTAGTGAAGTTGTCGGGCAGGTTGACGAGTTCGCCAGCAACGAGGGCAAAGAGGTAGGCCGGCTTCGGCCACGGATCGTGCCATTCGGCAAAGCCATTGCCCTGTGCGCCGGGGTTGCCGTTCGAGAGCATGACCGGCAGATCACTTTCGATGCGGACCCGGAAGGTGGTCATCACGTCGGGGCGGTCAGGATAGTAGGTGATGTGGCGGAAGCCCTCGGCCTCGCACTGGGTGCAATACATGCCGTTCGACATGTAGAGCCCTTCGAGCGTGGTATTACCTTGCGGGTCGAGCTCGACCTCGGTTTGCCAGAGGAACGTACCAGAGGGAAGGCGGCTGGCGGGGACGGTGAGGGTTTCGTCGGTCAGCTGGGAGCCGTGCTGAGACAGTTCGGTGCCGTCGATGCGGAGGGAGACGGGCTTCAACCCCTCGCCGAACAGCACGAGATCGGCCTTCGGGCCAGCGGGCGTGAACGGAATGGTGGCAAGAACGCGCGTGGTCTTGGCGGCGAGACGAAAGGTCAGGGCGACTTCGCCAAGCGTGAAGGGGAAGGGGCGGTAGTCCTTGAGATAGGTGGTGGTTTGCGGCGCGGTCATGTTGTCCTCCGGTGCTTGGCGTGAGTTAGGCGAGAAGTTGCGGAAAAGGGAAGGGGTGGAAGGCTTTTCCCGGGTCATCGGCGGAGGCACGGCGGGTTTGTAGCGCTTTCACGAAAGGTGAATTTGGCAAAGCAGGTAAGTGTTTGGCGGGGATTCCTTGCCGATTGGGGCGGGGCGCGGTAATTGTGTGCTGTCGCATACTGTGGCAACGACCCTGGGGAGTAAGAAATGACCGAGCGCATCAATCTGGCGGGGCTGATGGTTGACGAAAGGCTCGCTCGGTTCATCGAAGGTCGCGCTTTGCCGGGGACTGGCGTGAGCCTTGATGCCTTCTGGGTCGGCTTCAGTGCCATCGTGCGCGATCTAAGCCCGAGAAACCGGGTATTGCTGGCGCGGCGCGAGGTCTTTCAGAAGCAGATCGACGAGTGGCACAGGCTTCAGCGCGGCAAGCCACATGACCATTATGCTTATCGCGCCTTCCTTGAGGACATCGGCTACCTGCTGCCTGAGGGCAAGGAGTTCACTATCGATACTGCCAATGTCGACCCCGAGATCGCCTCGATTCCCGGTCCGCAACTGGTGGTTCCGGTGACCAATGCGCGTTACGCGCTGAACGCCGCGAATGCGCGGTGGGGGAGCCTTTACGATTGCCTCTATGGCACCGATGCGATGGGGTCTTTGCCGCCGAAGGGTGGGTACGAGCGCGGGCGCGGGGCGCGGGTGATTGCGCGGGCGCGGGTATTTCTGGACGAGGCCTTCCCGATCGAAGGGGCGAGCCACGCCGATGTGCGGCGCTATTTCGTCAAGGATGGCCAACTTCTGATCGACGAGATGCCTCTTGTCAGCCCGGAGAAATTCGTTGGCTATCGCGGCAATCCGCGTGCGCCGGATGCCGTGCTGCTGCGCAACAACGGCCTGCATGTCGAACTGGTCTTTGACCGGGCGCATTTTATCGGTGCGCGCGATCAGGCCTGTCTTGCCGATGTGGTGATGGAAAGCGCGCTGTCAGCAATCATGGATTGCGAGGATTCCGTGGCCTGCGTCGATGCCGAGGACAAGGTGCACGCCTATGATAACTGGCTTGGCCTGATGCTGGGTGACCTGACCGCCGAAATGGACAAGGGCGGGCGGGCGTTCACTAGGCGCTTGCATGCTGACCGGACCTTTACCGCGCCTGACGGCAACGCGCTTACGCTCAAGGGGCGGTCGCTGATGTGGATCAGGAACGTCGGCCATCTGATGACCAACCCGGCCATTCTGGACGCTGAAGGCCGCGAGGTGCCGGAAGGTTTGATGGATGCGATGGTTACCGTGCTGATTGCCATGCACGACCTGAAAAAGACCGACGGCCTTCGGAACTCGGTCAAAGGATCGGTGTATGTCGTGAAGCCCAAGATGCACGGGCCCGACGAGGTGGCCTTTGCCGACGAGATATTCACGCGTGTCGAAGAGGCTTTGGGTCTGCCGCGCTATACGGTCAAGCTTGGCATCATGGACGAGGAACGCCGTACCAGCGTCAACCTCAAGGAATGTATCCGCGCTGCGCGTCACCGGGTGGCCTTCATCAACACCGGTTTCCTCGACCGGACCGGCGACGAGATTCATACCTCGATGGAGGCAGGACCGTTCAGCCGCAAGGATTTCATCAAGCGCAAGGGCTGGATCACGGCCTATGAAAACCAGAACGTCGATATCGGACTGGAATGTGGCCTGTCCGGCAAGGCACAGATCGGCAAGGGCATGTGGGCCATGCCTGATCTGATGGCAGCGATGCTGGAACAGAAGGTCGACCATCCGAAAGCCGGAGCAACTTGTGCGTGGGTGCCTTCGCCGACGGCTGCAACGCTGCATGCGCTGCACTATCACAGGATCGACGTTTTCGCCGTGCAGAAGCGGCTCGCCGCCGGTGGTCGCCGCGCTTATGTCGATGCTCTGCTGGACATCCCGCTCGCGACTTACCGCAAGTGGAGCGAACATCAAGTCGTCCGAGAGGTGGAAAACAACGCGCAGGGCATCCTTGGCTATGTCGTGCGCTGGATCGATCAGGGGATTGGTGCGTCCAAGGTACCGGACATCAACGACGTTGGGCTGATGGAGGACCGGGCGACCTGCAGGATATCGGCGCAGCATATCGCCAACTGGCTACACCACGGGGTTGTGAGCGAGGACCAGGTGCACGAAGCGCTGCGCAAGATGGCTGCGGTGGTCGATCGGCAGAACGCGGACGATCCGGCCTATCGGCCTATGGCTCCGGGTTTCGACGGGATCGCGTTCCTTGCGGCCTCGGAACTCATCTTCAAGGGCCGCGAACAGCCCGCGGGCTACACCGAGCCGATCCTGCACAAGCGCAGGATCGAGGCGAAGCTTCGCACCCAATAGGCGCCAATCCCATTACGTTGCGCCAATTGTGCGTGATGGCGAATGAGTTGTGCGTGCGCGGCCTTTTGGCTGCCGTTTTGCGTGGCTATGATGGCCGCAGGAAGGGTGACCATGCGCACGAAACGTCCGGTTGTCGGCATCATCGGCAACATGAACATGATCAACGACTACCCGGTCCATGCAGGTGGGCTGTCCAATTCTGCTGCTGTCGCAGAAGTTGCAGGGTGCCTGCCGATGGTTATCCCGACCGATCCGCGGTTCGTGTCGGTGCAGGAACTGCTGGAAGTTTGCGATGGTTTCTTGCTGACCGGCGGCCGCCCGAACGTTCACCCGGAAGAGTATGGGGAGCAAGCGACCGAGGCGCATGGCGCGTTTGACCGTGCGCGCGATGCGATCACTTTGCCGCTGATCCGTGCCTGCATCGATCGGGGGCAGCCGTTTCTGGGGATATGTCGCGGCTTTCAGGAAGTGAATGTCGCGATGGGTGGCACGCTCTACCCTGAGATTCGTGAACTGCCGGGTCGCATGAACCACCGGATGCCGCCGGATGGGACGCTGGAAGAGAAATTCGCGCTGCGTCACGCGGTCCGCTTTGGCGAGCGTGGTCCGTTTCGGGACCTGTTCGGCACCACCGAAGTGATGACCAATACGCTGCATGGGCAGGGCATCAAGGAAGCCGGGCGGCGAATCGTGATTGACGGATGGGCGCCGGACGGCACGCCCGAGGCGCTTTATGTTGACGGGGCCACAGGTTTTACCCTGTCGGTGCAGTGGCACCCGGAATGGAACGCCTCGAATGATCCGGTGTCACGCCCACTCTTTCAGGCGTTCGGGCTGGCGACGCGGAGTTTCGCGTCCGGTCGGCCCGGCTGAGGCCCAGATCGTCCTTTGCAGCAAGGGTGTTTGGCGCTAACAGGATGGCAACGCCTGCAATCTGGAGTGGTGCAATGAAACGGTCGCGCGTGAACGAGATCATGGCTGGAGCGGATGAGTTCATCCGGTCGTTCGGGTTTGTGCTGCCGCCGTTCGCTTACTGGACCCCCGACCAGTTTCGCGCCCGCAAGGAAACTGCTGCGCGGGTGATCGGGTCGCGGATGGGTTGGGATATCACTGACTATGGTCAGGGCGACTTCGACAATCTTGGGCTGTTCCTCTTCACGCTCCGCAACGGGTCTTTGGCTGACCTGCAGCGGGGCGGCGGGATGTGCTATGCCGAGAAGTTGTTGATTTCGCGGCAGGACCAGCTTTCGCCGTGCCATACGCATGTCATCAAGGCAGAGGATATCATCAACCGGGGCGGTGCGACGCTGGCGGTCAAGCTGAACGGGTCCAACCCGGACGGGACGTTCAGCGAGACGGCGGGCGGGGTGGTGCGCTGTGATGGGGTGGATCGGCCATTCGTGGCTGGCGAGGTCCTGATGCTCGCGCCGGGAGAAAGTGTCACGTTGATGCCCGGCGACTGGCATGCCTTCTGGGGCGAGGGTGGCGACGTGCTGATCGGCGAGGTTTCCACGGTCAATGATGATGTGACCGACAATATCTTCGTCTCGAAGATCGGCCGCTTTGCCGCGATCGAGGAAGATGTCGCGCCGACCCATCTGTTGGTCAGCGACTATGAGACGTGGCTGGCCTGAGAGGTCCGAGACGGGTCTGGGCGGAGTGTAACACTGTGTTACAAAATTTAACATACTGAATTTATTATATAAAATAGTTTTCGTTAACCAGATTTCAAGGATTGGCATCCCGAAAGCCGGCTGATCCTTCCGCCCATTTTCCGACCTCAAATATCCCGGGAGGTCGGGAGGGCAGA
>JBATMT010000015.1:0-2958 GCA_049289975.1 Paracoccaceae bacterium
CGGTTGCTGCGGGGCGTTCTTCTGCCACCGCTGGCTGCTCGACCGCCACAGGCGCTTCTGCTGCCCGCTCTTCGCGCGGCTGACGCTCTGGGCGCGGGCCACGGTCGCCGCGATCATTGTTGCGGCGGTTGTTGTTATTGTTGTTGCGGCGCGGGCCACGGTCGTTGCCCTGTCCACCCGGTTGGGCATCTTGGCCGCCGCGATCTTCCTGAGCGTCGCCACCGCGCGGAGCGTGGTACATCTCGGGCGTTTCAACCAGTCCCGGCCCGTCGTCCGACCCGAACTCGCCGCGCGCGTCGCCAAGCGGCGCGAAATCGGGCTGTTCGTCGTCGTCGTTCAGCATCGGGCGCTGGTCATGGCGGTCACGCTGGCCATCGCCACGGTCACCGCCCTGATAGCCTTGGCCACCATTGCCATTGCCGTTGCCATTACCTTGCTGGCCCTGCCGGGTTTCCTGCTCGCGCGCCATCTCGCGCTGCGCCTCGCCCAGCATCCGCGTGTAATGCTCGGCGTGCTGGAAGAAGGCCTGTTCGGCCACCCTGTCATTCGACAACTGCGCATCGCGGGCGAGCGTCAGGTACTTGTCTATGATCTGTTGAGGGGTGCCGCGCACCTTGCCCTCGGGGCCGGAGCTGTCAAAGACCCGGTTGATGATGTTTCCGAGCGTGCGCTGCCGGTTCGATTTCGAACGCGAACGGGATTTCGATGATCTCATGTGCTTTCGTGTGTTCAAGCCTGGGGGCTGTGGGTCATCTGCCCGTTCACCCGAGCCCTGCCATCGTTCGGCAGATCGGATGGTCGAAATTTTCAGGCAGAAATTACAGACAACCTCGTGAGGTCGCGCCGTAACCGTGTTTGTGTTTGCATGCGCGCCCCTGTCTTACAAGAAGATTCTTTGACCCCGGCGGCAATTTTGCGCAAATTCCTCAAGAAATCGCAATCTGAAGCCGAATTTCCGCATCCGGCCGCGTGTTTGCCCGCTCATCTCCGTCAGGCCGATCCGCACCCATCCGTATCGCCGGGTCCGACGGCCAGAACCACACGGTCGCGCCCGTCCAGATCCTTCAGCACCTGCGGCGTCACGAACCCCTGCGCCTCCAGCAGCGCCGAGACCGCCTGCCCCTGCGCAGGCCCGATCTCCAGCACGATCCGACCGCCCGCAATCAGCCGCGCACCCGCTCCCGCTGCGATGGCGCGATAGGCGTCAAGCCCGTCTCCGCCCGGCGACAAGGCCAGATGCGGCTCCCAGTCGCGGACCTCGGGCGCAAGGCCCGCCATCTCGTCTGCCGCGACGTAGGGCGGGTTCGACACGATCAGGTCAAAGCGCCCCTGCACGTCCCGAAACCAGTCCGATTGCCGCAAGACCACCCGCTGCTCCAGCCCCAGCCGCGCGGCATTCTCGGCCGCCACCGCAAGCGCCGCCGTTGACAGGTCGGTGCCGACGCCGGTCGCAACCTGCATGCCGGCAAGGCAAGACAGCAAAATGCAACCGGTCCCGGTGCCAAGATCGAGCATCCGCACGAAAGGCCGCTCAAGCGCGGTCTGCACCAGAAGCTCCGTCTCGGGTCGCGGGTCGAGCGTGTCTTGCGTGACCTTGAACGACCGCCCGAAAAAGAGCCGCTCTCCGACGATCTGGCTGACCGGCTGGCGCGCAACCCGCGCAGCAACCGCCGCCTCGAACGCAGCTTCCTGCACATCCGTCATTTCGTCGCCCAGATGCAAAGTCAGCCGGTCAGGCCCGATACCAAGCGCAAAAGCCATCAGGCGGCGGCAATCGCCGGGGGCATCGTCAATCGCGGCGGCGCGCAGGCGCGGTATCGCCAGCCGCAGCGCCGCGTCGGCTCTCATGCTTCCATCTCTGCCAGCTTTTCGGCCTGATCATGCGCCACCAGCGCGTCGATCACTTCGCCCAGATCGCCCTCCATGATCGCATCCAGCCGATAAAGCGTCAGGTTGATGCGATGGTCGGTCATCCGGCCCTGTGGGAAGTTGTAGGTGCGGATGCGCTCGGACCGGTCGCCCGAACCGACCTGAGCCTTGCGGTCCGCCGCCCGCTCGCCCGCGACACGGCTCCGCTCCAGATCGTACAGACGCGCCCTCAGCACGGCCATCGCATTGGCGCGGTTCTGGTGCTGGGACTTTTCGGAACTGGTGACGATGATTCCGGTCGGCAGGTGGGTGATGCGCACCGCCGAGTCGGTCGTGTTCACGTGCTGGCCGCCCGCACCCGAGGCCCGCATCGTGTCGATACGGATATCGGCCGCCGGTATGTCGATTTCGACCTCCTCGGCCTCGGGCAGCACCGCCACCGTCGCCGCAGAGGTATGGATGCGCCCGCCAGCTTCGGTTTCCGGCACCCGCTGCACCCGGTGCACACCGCTTTCAAATTTCATCCGGGCAAAGACGCCCTCGCCCTCGATCCGCGCCATCGCTTCCTTGATGCCGCCAAGCTCGGTGTTGGTCAGTTCCAGAAGCTCGAACCGCCAACCCTGTGCTTCGGCGTGCTTCTGGTACATGCGCAAGAGATCGCTCGCAAACAGCGCCGCCTCCTCGCCCCCGGTTCCGGGCCGTATCTCGAGAATCGCCGGACGCGCATCGGCCGCATCCTTGGGCAAAAGCGCGATGCGAAGCCGTGCCTCCATCTCGGGGATACGCGCCTTGAGCTTCGGCATCTCATCCTCGGCCAGCGCCTTCATTTCGGGATCGGCCAGCATCAGCTCGGCCTCGGCCAGATCGGCCAGCGCCTGACGATAGGCGGCTATCTCCTCGACCACCGGCTTCAGGTCGGAATACTCACGGCTGAGAACGGCAATCTCGCCGGGCGCCGCTCCAGAGGAGAGCTTCGCCTCCAGAAACTGGAAACGCCGGGTGATCTGGTCAAGCTTGTCCAAAGGTACCATGCGCGCCTGTTGACCTCAGCACGCGCCACAGGTCAAGGGGCCGAGCGGGGCTCTGCCC
>JBATMT010000016.1:0-4006 GCA_049289975.1 Paracoccaceae bacterium
GGCTTCTGATCAAGAACGGTACCGCGCTCGAACGTCTGGCCGAAGTCGATACCGTCGTCTTCGACAAGACCGGCACGCTCACAATGGGCGCCCCCGAACCCGCCAACCTTGGCGACCAGCCCGCCGAGGCACTTGCCATTGTCGCCGCACTCGCCCGGATCTCCTCGCACCCGCTTTCGCGGTCGCTCAGCGCCGCGATCAGCGACATGGGCATCGCCCCCGCTACCGTCGCCGATGTGACCGAGCGCGCTGGCTATGGGATCGAGGGGACTTGGAACGGCCAGACTGTTCGCCTTGGCCGTACCGATTGGGTGCGTGAGGGGTCAACCCAGACCACAGGCACCGATACCGCCACGTCGCTCGCCATCGGCTCTGCCCCGATCCGGACCTTCACCTTCACCGACCGCTTGCGCCCCGGTGCCGCCCAGGCAATCACCGCCCTGCGTGCCGCCGGACTGGACATTCTTCTGCTGTCGGGCGATGCCGAAGGCCCTGTGGCCCAGCTTGCACAGGCCCTGTCGATCACCGACTGGCGCTCTGGCATGCTGCCCGCCGAAAAGGCAGCAATCGTCAGCGCGCTGAACGCAAGCGGCCATCGCGCCCTCATGGTGGGCGACGGCCTGAACGACACCGTGGCCCTTGCCTCTGCGCATGTGTCGATCTCGCCCGCCTCTGCGCTGGATGCAGCCCGCGTCGCCTCCGACATCGTTCTCCTTGGTCAGGACCTCGCCCCTATTGCCGATGCCCTGCGCATCGCCCGTCAGGCCCGCCGCCGCATCAAGCAGAACTTCGCCCTGTCGCTTGCCTACAATGCCGTCGCCGTGCCCGTGGCCCTGGTGGGCCTTGCAACCCCACTGATCGCCGCGCTTGCCATGTCGACGTCTTCGCTGACCGTGACGCTCAACGCGCTGCGGCTGAAATAGGAGACGACCGATGGAAATGCTCGTCTACCTGATCCCGGTTTCGCTCTTTCTGGGGCTGCTCGGCCTTGTCGCCTTTGTCTGGACGCTGAAATCGCGCCAGTACGAAGACCCCGAAGGCGACAGCCAGCGCATCCTGAACAGCCAATGGGACGACCGGCCAAAACCCTGACGGTCCGCGCTCACAACAAAACGGCCCGTCTTGCGGGCCGCCGTCTTTTGCCGTGATGCGGTTCAGATCAGAGGAAGGTCACTCGACCGCGCCAAGCACCTTGCACTCGGTCCCACGGGCCTGAAGCCTGCGGCAGGCAAGTTGCGCCGTTTCCTGCGTCATGCCCACGAAGTTCGCATCGAACGCACCCTTGCGCGACGTGACCTTGCGCAACGAGTCGTTCAGCGTGCTGATCTCGACCAGCGCGGTTTGCAGAAGCTGCTTCTCGGCCGCATAGCGCGAATTGAAGCTGCCGACGTTGATCCCCCACTCGCGCCCGCCCGACGTGGACACGCGCGTCACGACTTCCTGTTCGGCAGGCTTCGTCGTCACCGTGACAGCTTCCGCAAGCACGATAGGTTCTGGCTTCGGTTTCGCGGCGGGCGCAGGCTCGACCCCGACCATTGCCGCCAGATTTTCGTCCTGAGGATCGACTGCCGTCATCGCCGGAGTTTCCGGCAACAGCATTTCTTCTTCCGGCAGAACCTCTTCGGCATTTGCCGAGGCAAGGACCGTCTGTTCCGGTGCAGACATGTCTTCGGGGTTCGCCGCTGCCAACGCTTCGGTCGCAACACGCGGGGCCTTCGCATCGGCAATTGCGGTCGCGTCAGCAAGAGCGGTTTCTTCGACTGGTTGGGCCGTCGTCGCAGGCTCGGCTTCGGCCACTGCTGTCACTGCCGGGCGTGAAGCCGGGCGCAGCATCTTGGTCGGCGCCAGATCCGTTCCGGTTACAGCTTCCGCGACTGCGGCACTCACATCCACACCAGTGGCATCCGCCACGGGCGTCTCTGCCGCATCAGCCTTGGCTGCCTCGGCCAAGACCAGTGTCTCGGGCTGCGGTGCCGTCGTCGGCACGAACCCGGACTCTTCAGGCGTTTCCTGTGCTTCGGCAAGGGCGGCAGCAATGTCATCGGTCATCGACGCCATCAGCTCGTCGGTACCAGCCGCCATGTCGGTCGCCTCGGCGGCAATCTCGTCGTCCGCCGCCGTCGACGTTCCATCAATGGTTGCCGCCGCCAGCAGCGGCTGCTGTGAGGCACCGCGCGCCTTCGGACGTGGGCTTTCGGTAATCGCACCGCTCACGCGGATCGTCTTGCCCGCAGCCGGGTTGTTCGCCGCGACAGAGCCTGCAACCGCTTCGGCCATCAGATCATCTGCTGGCTCTTCCGTATCCGCTTCAGCCATGAACTCTGGCGCGGCCGGAGGCTGTTCCTTCACCCGGTTGGGAGCCTTGCCGAAACCAAGGTCAAGAAGCTCCACCACCCGCGCATTGCGCTGCGCCGTGGACTTGCCGCCAAACACCGTTGCGATGATCCGCTTGTTGCCACGCTGCGCCGACGCCACAAGGTTGAAGCCAGCCGGGCCGGTGTATCCGGTCTTGATTCCATCCGCTCCTTCATAGCTGTCAAGGAACCGCCGGTTGGTCGAAGCCACCTGCGCGATGCCCGCATCAGCCGACCGGCGCGAGAAAATGCTGTAATATTGAGGAAAATCGTAGAAAAGATGCCGCCCGAGCGTCGTCATGTCGCGCGCTGTGGACAGGTGGCCCGATGCGGTCAATCCGTTTGCGTTCTGGAACGTCGTCCGCGTCATGCCCAGCGCCTTGGCCGTCCGGTTCATCCGCTTGGCAAAACTTGCCCGATCACCCTCGATCGCATCACCAATCGCCGCCGCCGCATCGTTGGCCGACTTGATTGCCGCCGCGCGGATCAGATAGCGCAGCGCGATCTTCTGACCGGCCTTAAGACCCAGCCGCGAAGGGGCCTGTCCCGCCGCATAGGGCGTGACCGTAACCACGGTATCCAGCGAGATTTCACCCCGTTCGATTGCCTGAAACGCGATATACAGCGTCATCATCTTGGTCAGCGACGCCGGGTGCAGACGCGCATCGGCGTTGGTCTGGTGCAAGACCTCGCCGGTCCGGGCATCGATGACAAAATCGGCGTATGGCGCGGCCAGCGCACAGATCGGTGCAATCGCCATGGCTACGGCGAAAACGATCAGGGCCAATGCGTCAGAAACGCACCGCCGAATTGCTGCGATGAAGCCGCTCAATTTGCCTACTGCCTCTGTCCCAGTCTTTGCCGGGTTGTGATTTGCAACTACGATAACACAGGGGGGAAATACCGAAAACACCTTTTTGTTCAAAGGCTTTGCGGATGTTGCTCATTTATTCAAGCCACATTTGAGAGCGGCTTTACACTAGATATGGTAGTTCCCCGCCGCCGCCGCGCTATATGCGCGCCACCCTCAACCCACCAGACTCGCCAGCACATCGGGCAGGGCATCAATCCGCTCGATCTCGCGATAACGGCTGCGGTCAGTCGGCGGACTTTCGTGCTCCAGCGCCCAAGTCAGGTCATGCGGCACGAAAACCCCCCAGCCGCCCGCCTCGATCATCGGCAAAACGTCGGATTTCAGCGAATTGCCAACCATCAGCCCCTCGCCCGCGCCGCTGCCATGACGCGAGAATATGGCGCTGTAGCTGGCCGCTGTCTTGTTCGACACGATCTCGACCGCGTCGAACAGATCGCCCAGACCTGACTGCGCCAGCTTGCGTTCCTGATCCAGCAGATCGCCCTTGGTGACCAGAACCACCCGATAATCCTTCGCCGCCGCCGCCACCGCCACCCGTGCACCGGGCAGCAGCTCGATCGGATGGGCCAGCATCTCCTGACCAGCGCGTATCAGCTCGGCAATAACCCGCGCAGGCACCCGCTCCTCGGTTACCTCGATGGCCGTCTCGATCATCGACAGCACGAATCCCTTGATGCCGAATCCGTAGTGGCCAACGTTCCGCCGCTCTGCCGCCAGAAGCCGCGCATGCAGGTCGTCTGGCGCCACATAGTCGCGCAACAGCCCGGCAAACCGCTCC
>JBATMT010000017.1:0-1669 GCA_049289975.1 Paracoccaceae bacterium
GTCCTGCACGATCAGCCCCAGCGCCGCATCGACGGGCGCCCCCTTGGCCTGCCGCAAGAGCCGCGCCGTGGTACCTTCCCAGGCCCGCGCCATCGAGCGCAGCACCTCCGACAACTGGCGCGCGGGCACTTGCGGAAATTCATCGTCCGTCTCGGCCTCATAGGCGGCAAGCGCGGCGGCAAGCGCCGTCGAAGACGCCTCGGCCGAGAACATGTCAGGGTCCAGCCGCGCCACATGGATGGCATAGGACTGCACGAACTTCAGGTAGATCGCATCAGCCAGCGCCGCGCCGTGGGTTTTGGTGAACTCCGCATGGCGTTCAGTGTTCATGCCGACGTTCAGCACCGTCCCCGGCCCGCCCCATTCGGGGTTCGCGGGACTGGAACGCACCGACACCAGCTTGCCCTCATTGAAAAGCGACAAAAGCCGGGTGGTATCGGCCATCTGGCCCGCAGCAATCGCCCGGACAGTATCACACGGCATCGCCACGGTTTTCGGCACCGGCAGGTCAAGCCGGATCAGCCGTTGCAGGCATTTCGCCCGCCAGCCATGGCGCGCGGTTTCGACCGTCGCCGAGGGCGTTACTTCCGTGAACTCGCTGAAATCCGTATGTTTCTGCACTGCGGCGATTCCTTTTGCGGGCAGAATACGCCGGTTGCGATTCGGGGCAAGTGAAAGCGGCAGATTGACGAGCGGACGCGCTCGATCTGGTCCATATGCCTGAATGTGCACGGACTGCGCCCGAACCGAGGAATGGGCGAGAAGCGCCCGCCCCGTGAGGGCGGTTCGGGCGCTGACCGCGCTGGCGCACGGTCAAGAAGACAAGGTGCGATCAGCCGTCGAGTTTGGTCAGGTCGGCGACCGACAGGCAGATGGTGCGGATACGGCTGAGAAGGTTCAGCCGGTTGCGCCGAACGATGGCATTGTCGCTGTTGACCTGAACGGCGGTGAAGAATGCATCGATGGGCGCACGCAGGCCCGCCATCGCCGACATCGCCGCGCCGAAATCCTCGGCCTTCATCGCGGGCGCAATCGCCGCCTCTGCCCGGTCAAGCGCCGCGAAAAGCGC
This sequence comes from Paracoccaceae bacterium, assembly GCA_049289975.1. Taxonomy (GTDB): domain Bacteria; phylum Pseudomonadota; class Alphaproteobacteria; order Rhodobacterales; family Rhodobacteraceae; genus TMP-24. The sequence goes on from JBATMT010000017.1 coordinate 1,070, forward strand.
GCGTTCCTCGTCGGTCTCCGCAAACTTGACATCGGCACCGTACGAATATTCGACGCCATCCTTGGCCTCGGCCTGGCTGAGGATGTTGTTGGCGCGCTTGAAGCCTTGCAAAAGGTTGGTGCCATCGTCGGTTTGCAGGACCGCGGCCAGCGCTTTGGCCCGGTTGACCAGCAAGGTCAGATCGTCGCGGTTTGGCATGGCAAGGCAGGAGTCGATCACATCATGCCGCACACTCTGGTCTTTCAGGAAAACCTTCAAACGATCGTGAAGGAAAGCAACCAGCTCATCGCTCACCGCTCCCACGCCGCTTGCCTTGGCCGCTTCGATCCATTCCTCGGCCTCTGCACCAATCCGAGCAACCGTGCTTTCCATTTCGGCATGAAAGCCGTGCAAAACAAGCGTGGTCAGCAACTCGGCCTTTGCACCGTCGCCGCCAAGGCGCAAGCGCAAGAACTGAGCGTCGAACAACCGATCAAGGTGCAGGCGCACCCCATTCCCCAGCACCAGCCGGATCACCCCCAACGCAGCCCGCCGAAGCGCGAACGGGTCCTTGCTGCCGGTCGGTTTCTCGTCAATCGCCCAGAAGCCGGTCAGCGTATC
>JBATMT010000018.1:0-4495 GCA_049289975.1 Paracoccaceae bacterium
CGATTCAGCAGGCGCGCGATCACGGTGGCGGCAAGACCCATGAGGCCGATCGAGACGACAAGTCCGGCGATCAGGACCGACGGGTGGTTGCGGGCGGCACCGGCGACAGCAAGGACATTGTCGAGCGACATGGAGACATCGGCGATGACGATCTGCCATGCGGCCTGCGCGAAGGTCTTTTGCCGTGCACCGGCAGCGATCTGGCCATCGGCGTTCAGGTCTTCGTCGGTCAGGGCTTCTTCGGCGCGGTCTTCGTCGGCATGGCCATCGCGCAGTTCGCGCCACATCTTCCAGCAGACCCACAGAAGGAGGATGCCTCCGGCAAGCAAAAGCCCGGTCAGATCGAGAAGCCGGGTGGTGACGGTGGCAAAGAGGATACGCAAGACGGTGGCGGCGAGAAGACCGACGAGGATCACGCGCGGGCGCTGGACACGCGGCAAACCGGACGCGGCAAGGCCGATGACGATGGCATTGTCTCCGGCAAGCACGAGGTCGATGGCAATGACCTGAAGGAGTGCGCTCAATCCTGCACTGGTCAAGACTTCCATTCATGCCCCCGCTGCGTCAGTTGCCTCGCAGTCTGTGAATGTCTGAGCCACAGGCGGTCAAGAGGCTTTTCTGGCGCAGGATTCGCGTCTGAGCGGACTGGTGCCGAACCAGCGATCAAGGCAACGCAGACGGCGTAAGGTCGATGTTCGCCTCGCGGGCATAGGCCAGAAGCTCGGCGTTGTCGGGATGGGCCTGCAAGGCGTTGGTCAGGGTCAGGGTCGCCATGCGTTCGTCACCAGTGCGCATCAGGAATTGCGCGTAAAGGAGCGATTCCTTGACACCGGCCTGCGTGAGTTCGACTGCATCGGCCAGACTGCGCCCTGCGAGTTCGGGCGTTCCGGCCTTTTCGTAGGCGTCGGCGAGCATGGTCATGAGGTCGGTATCTTTGGGCGCGGCTGTAAGAGCGATCCGCAAGGTACTGATTGCGCCGGAATAATCTTGTTCGTCGATCAACCAGCCAGCGCGCATTTTCTGGGCTGTCACGACGTTTGGCGCATCTGCCAATACCGCGTCTATGATGGTTCGCGCCTCTTCGCGGCGGCCGACCTGATCGATCATGCCCGCCAGTATCGTGCGGTAGTCCGGCGATTGCGACAGCGGGCCGCCCTTGGCCATGATGTCGCGCATCAGCGAGATGGCTTCGTCTTTCCGACCGGCGTCAAAGAGGACTTGCGCCTCTCTTGCGCGGTAGATGTCGGCGATGTGGCGTGGCTTGTAGCTTGAGGCGAGTTTTTCCAGTTCGGCCAAGGCATCGTCCTTGGCGAAATGGGTTGCGACATAGTCGGCAATCTGGCGGTGCTGGTCGCGGTCGTCGGCATAGCGCGCGGCCAGATCGCGCAGGAAGGCGACGGTTTCGGCGGGCTTTCCTTCGCTCAGGTACCATTCGTGGAGCCAGCCCTCGACTTCGCGGTTCGTGGGAAATTGCTTGTACATCAGTTTCATCTGCTCGACAGCCGCAGTGCCGTTTTTCTGACGGCCAAGGACATTGAGCTTCATCATGTTCAGTTCGAGACTCTCGGGATGGGCCTTGAGAGCTGTCTCGATCTCGGGAAGGGCGTCGGCGGGTTTGGGGCTGCCCATCAGGGACTGGATGACGATTCGCCGCGCGGTGAAAATCTCGGGCGCTGTGACCAGAAGCTCGCGGGCCTTCGTAAGCGCGCCCTGAATGGCGATTTCGTTGTTGGCGGCGACGGCGGCATAGAAATCGAGCGCGATGCGGACGCCGCGTGTGCGCGGCATGTCGGGCGCGGTGGTGAAAGCCACATCGGCATAGCTGGTGGCGAGGTCAGTATTCTGCGCGACCAGCGCGATTTCGGCGAGCGCGAGGTTGGCTTCGATGTCGTTCGGGAGCCGGTCACGGATGGCAGAATACTGGGCGCGGGCGGCGTCCATGTTTTCGACGCGGTAGTTGAGCGCAGCGAGCGCGCGGCGGGCATCAAGGCTGTCTTGATCGAGATCGAGCGCCTGAAGGTAGGCGTTGCGTGCGGCATCGTCGTTATGCGCCTGCTCGAACGCCGCGCCCTGCTTGACCAGATCGGCCGCCTTGTCAGCGCTGGATTTGCATGAAGCCGTTCCCGCAAGAATGGCTGCAAGGACCAGAATACGGAAAGCTTTGCTCGTAAACCCAAGAGGCGACATCGTTATTTTCTTTCAAATCCGGGCAAACCTTGCCTTGTGAGGCCGCCTCCTTCAAGCGCCTAACGCGTGAGGAGGCGGATTCTGGCAGGTGACATGGCGCACAAGAGCGGTTTTGCGCCGGATTTGGGCAGTCGTTTGGTGGCAACCGCTGTCAGGTGGCGGGGGCTTCTGTCTTGCTGCGCAACACCAAGATGAGTGCTGTCGCGATCACGACCGTTGCGAGTGTGAAAGCCAGATGCATCCCGGCTGCGACCGAGGCTGGCGCGGCGGCGGCGATATCGCTGACACCGGTGCCAAAGGCAAAGACCGCGCCCATGACCGACACTCCCGTCACCAGCCCCAGATTGCGCGACAGGTTCAGTATGCCGGAGATCACCCCGCGCTGATCGGGTCTGAGATCCTTCATCACAGACGTGTTGTTGGCGGTCTGGAAGGCGGAATACCCGGCGGTCAGGAGTGCCAGCGGCACGACATATCCGCGGATGCCGAACGCGGCGGGCGTAAGGGACAGGGCGAGAGCGCCAACGGTCATTGCGGCCAATCCGACGGTTGCGACGGTCCTGGTGCCAAAGCGGTCGGTCAGGCGCCCTGCCGGAACCCCGACCAAAGCCGATACGACCGGACCCACCGACAGGATCGCGCCGACGGCGGTGGCACCGAGGCCAAGCGCTCCGGTCAGGTAGAATGGGCCGACAACGAGTGTGGCCATCACTACGGTCGAGACTAGGAGACTGGTGGCAAGACCGGTGCCGAGGGTGGGCTGGCGGAAGATCGACAGGCGGATCAGGGGTGCGGCGACTTTGGTTTCGGCAAGGATGAATGCCGCGAGACCTGCAAGTGCACAGAGCAGAAGCACGGCGTTGAGCGGGCCGAACTGGCCACGGCCAAGGGTCATCGCCAGCGCATAGGCCGCGAGCGTCAGCGCGAGGAGTGCGGTGCCGATCAGGTCAAGGCCGGGGCGATGGGTCGGTTTGGCCGGGTCGGTCGGCAAGGCCCGATAGGCCAAGCAGAGTGTGGCAAGCCCAAGAGGGACCGAGACAAGGAAGATCGCCTGCCAGCCGAAGCCTGCGATCAGGAAGCCGCCGAGCGATGGGCCAAGGGCGGTGCCGATGGCCGACATGGTGCCCAGAAGGCCAATGGCGCGCCCGGTCATGTCGTTTGGCACGGTCTGGCCGACGAAGGCGATCGACAGGGCCATCATCACGGCGGCGCCCAACCCCTGGACTGCGCGGGCGGCGATCACCAGCCAGAGTGTCGGGGCAAGGCCGCACAGGAGCGAGCCAAGGGTAAAGAGCGCAAGCCCCGCCACCATCAATCGTCGACGGCCGATGATGTCTCCCAACCGGCCGACGCTGACGATCAGAGTGGTGATCGACAGGAGATAGGCGAGGACCACCCATTGCACCTGTTGAAACGAGGCCTCGAACACTTTGGCAAGCGTCGGCAGGCTGACGTTGGCGACGCTGGTGCCAAAGGAGGCCAGCAGCATCGACAGGGAAAGCGCCACAAGCGCCGGATTGACCAGATGGCTGCGCGTGACTGGCGCGGCTGGGGTGATGGGGGTTGCGTTCATGCTGACCTCTGTGCGGTTGCTTTGCCCATTGGGCTTGGCGGCAAGGTAGGCCAATCTGATATGTGGCGGAACGCGCACCATTTGCATTTTATTGGTGCATATGACGCCATGTATCAGTCAAACTGTGCTAGACTTCATGCATGACATCGCCCGACTTCAATCTGCTTCTGACGCTTGACGTGCTTTTGGCCGAAGGCAGCGTTGCGCGAGCGGCGCGGCGGCTGAGGCTTAGCCCTTCGGCCATGAGCCGGGCCTTGTCGCGGTTGCGCGAGACGACGGGCGATCCGCTGTTGGTCAGGGCCGGGCGTGGGCTGGTGCCGACGCCACGGGCGCTGGAGTTGCGGGAAAGGATCGGGCCGCTGGTGCAAGAGGCAGAGGCCGTGCTGAGGCCGGTCGAGGTGCTGGACCTGGCGGCGCTGGCGCGGACATTTGTGCTGCGCACGCGGGAGGGGTTCGCGGAAAGCTATGGTCCGGCGCTGATGGCGCGGATCGGGCAGGACGCACCGGGGGTGCGGCTGCATTTTCTGCAAAAGTCCGACAAGAACAGCAGCGCGCTGCGCGATGGTCTGGTGGATATGGAGACCGGGGTGATCGGGCCGGAGACCGGGCCGGAAATTCGGGCGCAGGCGCTGTTCCATGACCGGTTCGTGGGGGTGATGCGGCTTGGTCATCCGTTGTGCAACGGGGCGATGAGCACGGAAAGATATGCGGCGGGACGGCATGTTCTGGTGGCGC
>JBATMT010000019.1:0-3449 GCA_049289975.1 Paracoccaceae bacterium
AAACTGCACAGTTCGCCGCGATGCGAATAGGTTACGCCTTCGATATCAAACGGAATTGCCGCAAAACGTTCTGCGACGCCCATCACTTCGCCCGGCGCAACAAACAGAAAACGCGCGTCGGCGTCGATGAACCGACGGATCAGCCAGGGGCAGGCGATGCGGTCGATCTTGGGTCGGTGCCGCGTCACCCATGTACTCCGCGGCTTAGTCAACAGAGCGGTCGGCCAAACCGGCAAGCCCGCCGCAACCGCGCCAATCCAGCCGCCTTCCAATACCTCGGCCTGACAGCCTCGATGCCTGAGAACTGCTGCTGCCCCTTCCGAGAGTTTCTGGCCACCCTGACAGAAAACCACAGCCGGGCGTTTGCCGATGGTGGGCAGCAACGCATCGATATCGTGATGGGAAATGCGGATCGCACAGGGTAGTTGACGTGGATCGAGCGCAAAATCCTCGTCGGTGCGGACGTCAATCAGAAGTGGCGCTTCTGGCGTTCCGATCAGTCGGCCAAGTTGTTGAGCGGACATGGTTCCAAAGCCGGGCATTGTGGCATCCTTGTACTTGTCGGGACGCGACGCTTTGGCCTTGGCCTCACGGGGTGCGCGCAATTCGGACCCCACCTCTATCGAATGCCAGCAGCAACTAACTGCGTCAAGAGAAAGCGGCGCGCGCCTCAGCCGAGCGGCACTACAATCTCGCGCAGGATCTTTTCGCGGATGGCGCGTGGATAGTCGGTATGACCGCGCGCGGTTATGACAAAGCCGCCCTTGGTCACCACATTCCGGCGAAAGAACTCGCTGATGGTCAGGCCAATCCCTTCGATGGCGATGGCGTTTATTGTGATTCCCGCAGCAATGGCTTTGTTGCGCGCAAGAGGCAGGGGACCGCCAGCGTTTTGCACACCGTCACCCGAGATGTCGATGACCCGCTTTGGGCAATCCGGCACATCGTCAAACGCCCTGACTGCCGTAGAAATCGCATCCGAAACCGCTGTGTCTGCCTTGCCGAATGCGCGCTCCTGAATTCGGGCGTCAGCGCCGAAGCGGCGAATGTCTTCCATCGTCTCCATGCGTTGCCACGGTTGCACGATCTTCTGCATCCCGACGGCCGACCATTGCATGACCGACAGCGTGACCGGGCCCGACAGCAACGCGGACTGGATATCTGGGTCCTCAAGCGCGTCTGCCGTCCCGTCAACTTGCAGGCGATATTCTCCATCATCAACCGACCCGGAAATGTCGATCGCCAGAAGCAGCGCCAGCGAACAGCCGCGCGCCGACGCGCTGGTGCACTCGAAGGCCGCAAGAGCGGCCACTGTCATGAGAAGCGCGCGAAGCCTGAACATGAAGTGATCATGACTGCGTCTTGGGCGTCCGACAAGCGTGTCAAACAGAGGTGGCGAAATGCAAAGGAGGGAAAGTGCAGGTTTCTGTTGCCAGGTACCTGCGAACCCCGCCTTACGCTGCTAAGCGCAAGGGCTTAGTTTCGGCGACCCGAACTGCTTACGCAGCCAGAGCCATTGCCGGAGCACGGTTGTTATTGGCAACTGTACATTTTGGACCGATAACGGTGGTACCTCACCGAGACAAAGCAAACCCCTTTAGGCGTTCGTCGATCCTATTTCGACCCCATGACCCGCCAATACGGGATTTGGTGGAGTCGCCGGGTACCGCCCCCGGGTCCGATCCGTTTATTACGAGCGCGTTTATGTCCATAGACCGGAGTTGCCCCCGGACAGGACGAATATAGGGACCGGGGTCCACCTTCGCAAGCGCCGGTTCCAGTCGGTGTCACTCATCAGGCACATCCGGCATGACAATCTTGAGTTCGCCGGCGGCTTCCAGATCGCGAATGGCCAGGATGAGAGTCGTCTGGGCGGTCTCGGCGTCTTTTTCCTTGACCTTGCCCAGGGCGGCCATCTCCTCGCGCAAGCTGGCGGCCATTCTTTGTGACATGTTGGCAAGGATGAATTCGGCGGCCACGGCGGCCTCGCCTTCGGCACCACCAAGTGCGGTGAGCAAAGTTGCCTGCTCGATCCCACGAATGATCTTGGGCACGTCCCGCGCTGCAATGCGATGGGGGATGTGCGCAAAGGTGAAGATCTGTTTGCGCACCTGATGGGCCACGGACTTGTCTGCCTCGTCCAGCCCGCGTAGCACGTCATCGCGGGTTGCCGATGTTGACACATTGAGGATCGCGCCCACCCGTTCTGTGGGATCGCCCTCAAAGGCCCGCACCGGTTGCGCATCAATCTGCCCGATCAGAGACTGGCCGATCAGGCGCACTGTCTCCGGCGCAACGCCACTGGTCTGCGAGATCGAATACGCGACGCGCCGGGCACGGTCGCCCGGCATTTGCCCCAAAAGTTCGGCTGCCTTGGCGACGGCGAGCTTGGACAAGATGATGGCCGCAACCTCGATGCTTTCCTCGGCCAGAATCGGCAGGAGTTGTGCTGGGTCCAGTTGCGATATGCGCGCCCAAGGGTCGGAATTCGCAGCAGAGCCAGATGAGCGGCGCAAGTTGCTGGCCGCAGTGGGCGAAATCCGACCATCAAGCACTTTGAGTGCCTCTTCTATGCCACCGGGAAACGAGAGGCCGATCCGTTCGAGATGACTGCAAAACTCCTCGACGACAGCGGCGAGGGTTTCATGATCGACTGTCCGCATCGTTGCGATCTGTTCGGTCAACGCCGCCTGCATATCGTCGGAAAGCGCTCGCAATGGCAATTCGGCACCCTCGGACAGCAGGAAGCGCACGATCACCGCCGCCTTCTGCCGCCCTGAAAGAGCCAACGCAGAGGCGGTCTGGCTTGCGCGCGTTGGTTCCGGCCGGCCGATTGGCCGCGCGTGTGATCCCATAAGACACCCTTCCGGTCTGGAGTGCCTAGCCTCGCAGGCCGGAGTTAAGGCGGAGTTAGCCGCACATGCTTGTCAGCTACTGACCGATACGCAAGCGAGGACTTTCTGGTCCCACACTTCGCCATCCGAACAGCTTATCTGCGCCTGCTGGTCACGGCCGTGATTGCACCCTTGCGCAAATATCGCACCGGGGGCCAGAGCCGAGCCGAGTGTAACGATCAACAGAAGGTACTTCATGGATATCCTTCCTTTTTGCGGTCGCGATCTCAGTAAGAATAGGTTTCGCCGGACTCGATGGCCTGACGCAGCGACTTCTCCGGCCATGTGTCCTTGCCACCCCTTGCAACGATCTCGTCAAGCTGAGCTTCGGCCAGTTCGATCTTGCCCTGTTCGACCAGCCCTTGGCCCATGTACGAGCGTGCAAGGATATTGTCTGGGTTCTTTTCCAGCGCGGCAAGGTAGTACTTCATGCCTTCGTCGACCCGACCGGCTTTGCGGTTGGCAAAGCCCATGTAGGTCAGCACCCGGTCGGTCTGGCCTTCGCTCATCACCGACAGGACTACCAGCGCATCATCGGGGCGGCCCGCATACGCC
>JBATMT010000020.1:0-9664 GCA_049289975.1 Paracoccaceae bacterium
GCCACAGAAGCCGCACCTGCGGCAGATGCGACCGCTACTGAAGCAGCGCCGGCAGATGCGACTGCAACTGAAAATGCTCCCGCAGCAACGACTGAGCCCCCCCCGGCACCAAGCGAAGATGATCTCGCCAAGGCACTGTCTAACCAATCGGCTCCACAGGCCGAAGGAGAAGTCCCTCCGTTGCCAGTGCAACCTGATGCCGCCTCTGGTGAAGCACCTGTAGCGGCGGCGGCTGCGGCGACCGCAGCACCGGCCGAAGGCGAGGCTTCTGCTCCTGCCGACGCTCCTGTTGCAGAAGATTCGGTGGCCCAAGTCACTGAAGAGACCGTGACCGATCAAACTGCACGATCTTCTTCGGAAGATTTCGCCAACAAGGTCAATCAGTCGGTGTCGGTTGGTGCCGTCGCAGTTCCGAATGCGGCAGCGCCGACTGTCGTGAAGAAGAAGAAAGGGCTGAGCGACGCAGAAAAACTTCTGTTGCTTGGTGCCGGTGCGCTGGTGGTTGGTGCAATCATCTCGAACAACCGTAAGGTCGAGATGAACTCGGGCGACCGTGTGGTGGTGAGCCGCGATGGTCAGTATCAGATCATCAAGGACGATGATGTGTTGCTGCGGCAGCCTGGATCGAAAGTGCGGACCGAGACGTTCAATGACGGCTCAACCCGCACGACGGTGCTCCGCGAGGACGGCAGCCGCATCGTAACCATCCGCGACAGTGAGATGCGCGTGCTTCGTCGAGTGCATATTGCACAGGATGGTGTCCAGACCCTGCTGATCGACGATACGGTGGCGTACGAGCCGGTGGACGTGACGCGTCTGCCAAAGCCCGCGAAACAACCGGTCATTACGGCTGATGCGGACGAAGCAGCTTTGCGTGCGGCCCTTGCCGGGCAGGCGCAGTTCGACCGTCGGTTCAGTCTCGCTCAGGTACGCGACATCTATCAGGTTCGCGCTCTTGTTCCTTCGCTGGACCTGAATGCGATTACCTTCGACACCGGTTCTGCGGCAATCAAGCCCGATCAGGCCAAGTCGCTGGCGCAGCTTGGTAAGTTGATCCAGTCATATGTCCGGGAAAATCCGCGCGAGATCTTCCTGATCGAGGGTCATACGGATGCTGTTGGTGGCGCTGCCTATAACCTCGCGCTATCAGACCGCCGTGCTGAATCGGTGGCCTTGGCCCTGAGCGAATATTTCGCTGTTCCGCCGGAAAACATGGTGGTTCAGGGTTATGGCGAACAGTTCCTGAAGGTGCAGTCGGAAGGCGACGAACGGGCCAACCGTCGCGCCAGTGTGCGCCGCATCACGAATCTTCTGGGCGAATAAGCCAACAAACTAAGTGTTGGATCACCAGAAAGTCGCCGCCCGGAGCAATCCGGGCGGCGTAGTCATTTGAAAGCGCAAGGATCGGGTCGTCGGGTGCCGCAAGCGTCGGCATGTTTGGGGGAGGTAACACTGAGGCAAACATGCAAATTCAGTACGAAGCATTGGACAGCGATCTTGTGGTTGGCTGGCGGGCGGGGAGCGGGGATGCTTACGGCAATCCTGCCGAACGCGTCATATCTGATGGTGACGGAAATCCCTGCCGCCACTGTCTCGAATTCGTGCAAGAGGGTGCGGTCATGCTGATCCTCGCTCACCGTCCCTTTGGTGCACTGCAACCCTATGCCGAAACCGGTCCGATCTTCCTGTGCGCCGATGGCTGTTCGCGCGGGGGAGGTCGGGACCTGCCTGTCATCCTGAAGTCTAGCAGGGACTATCTCCTTAAGGCTTACAGCGTCGACGAGCGGATCATCTATGGAACCGGCATGGTAGTCCTAAAGGACGATGTCGCGGCGTATGCAGCTTCCTTGCTGGACCGGCCAGAAGTCGCGTTCGTTGATGTCAGGTCAGCGCGGAACAATTGTTTTCAACTGCGCATCCGGCGTGCCGGGGCCAGTTGACCTAGATCAAGGCCCAACATTTGGCCCTTGCCTACGGTATGAGGGCGAACTGCTCTCTCTCCGAACTCTTCTGGCTGTTAGGGTTCGTGCGGTCCGCAAGGCACAGGCACTCTCCCTTCCGCCTGTTGCCCAATGACGCTGCAGGCTGGCCGGCCTGCAGCGTTTATCGTTTTTGCGGTCTCCCTTTCTCGGGACTGGCATTTTCTGGTGCGCCACGCTTAGGTAAGGTAGCCAAGGAGTCGCGCCATGCCGCTGACCGATATCGACCGGATCTCTGAGATTGCACATCAATGGCATGTAGAGGGGCGGAAAGTGGCCGTTGCCACTGTCATGGATACATGGGGCTCGGCCCCTCGGCGCGCCGGTAGCCAATTGGTGGTGGCAGCCGACGGGCAAATGATGGGCTCAGTTTCCGGCGGCTGCGTCGAAGGGGCGGTGATTGAGGAGGCCGTGGCAGCCATAGGCGACGGGAAAAGCCGCGTACTGACGTTTGGCGTTAGCGACGAAAATGCCTTTGCTGTCGGTCTGGCCTGTGGTGGCACGATACGAATATTGGTCGAGCCGATTGCGCGCACGGGCTTGCGCGAAGAAATTCTTGCCGATCTAGTGGCAGCAAGGTCAGCAAGGCAGGCGGTTGCGTATGTCGTCAACCTTGAAACATGGGAGCGAAATCTGGCGCCCATTGGTGGCAGGTTGGATGAGCGGTTTCATAAGGACCAGACCGGCCTGCTGGGGGAGGAATTCATTGCCATTCATAACCCCGCGCCGCGCTTGATTGTCGTTGGGGCTGTGCATATCGCGCAGGCATTGCTGCCAATGGCGCGGGCCTGCGGCCATGAACCCTTTCTAGTAGATCCACGCGGAGCATTTGGCACGTCCGAGCGATTTCCCGGCGAGACGATCCTAGACGAATGGCCTGACGAAGCGCTGGAAAAGCTGGGGCTGGACAGTCGAACGGCGGTGGTGACGCTGACCCACGACCCCAAACTCGATGATCCGGCCATTCGCTCGGCACTGGGGGCGAGTGTTTATTACCTTGGCTGTCTGGGATCGAAGCGTACACACGCGAAGCGCGTGGAACGGCTGACCGAAGCGGGCTTTGGGGCCGACGATCTTGCGCGTATTCATGCGCCAGTCGGTCTCGACCTTGGTGCAGCAAATCCGGCTGAGATTGCGCTGTCGATAATGGCGGACATAACCCGTGCGCTGAGGCAATGTGCATGAAATTCGGCCTAGCCACGGTCGTCGAGGCGGCCGGAGCCATTCTGGCTCATTCCGTCATGCTCAAGGGCGTAAAATTTGCCAAGGGGCGGGTTTTGACCATGGCGGACTGCGAGCGTCTAACTAGTTCGGGGTTGAGTGAAGTCACCGTGGCGCGGCTTGAACCTGGCGAAATTGGCGAGGACGAGGCTGCAGAGCGTCTGGCCGGGGCGTTGGTCCCCGAGCCGAAAATCGCGGGCTTGTCCTTGACAGCCGCCCACACTGGGCGCGTGAACCTGAAGGCCACGCGTCCGGGCGTGTTCATGGTTGATAGAAATGCTTTACTGCGAGTGAACGCTGTTGATCATGCGATCACTGTGGCGACGCTGTCACCAATGACACGTGTTGCTGTGGGTCAGATGGTTGGAACCGTAAAGATCATCACATATGGCGTGGATGGCATGTCTCTCGATGAGGCAGCGTTGAAAGCGGTTGCCGCTGTCTCGGTGCGCGCGGTTTCCATTGCGACCGCAACTTTGATCCTGACGGAAACACCTGGGTTGGATGACAAGTTGATCCGGAAGGGGCGGTCGGCGGTTGCGGCGCGAATGAAGGCATTGGGGATCGAGTTGGTAGGGGTAGAATCGGTGCCGCACCGTTCCGAAGCAGTTGCGAATGCCATCTCGAGCGCGAATGGAGAAATGATCCTGATTCTGACGGGCGCTGCCACGTCAGACCCGCATGACGTTGCGCCGGAAGCTGTCCGCCTAGCAGGCGGGGCGGTCGATCGTTTTGGAATGCCAGTCGATCCAGGAAACCTGCTGTTTTTGGGGCGTATCGGCAAAAAGCCTGTCGTCGGGTTGCCGGGCTGTGCGCGCTCGCCTGCATTGAATGGCGCGGATTGGGTGCTTGAGCGGGTCGCATGCGGATTGACACCCTCGGCGCTCGATTTCGCGGCGATGGGCGTCGGCGGTTTGCTTAAAGAAGTGCCTTTGCGGGGGCGGATGCGGGATGAGGACAGCTCCAGCGGCTGAACCCCGCCTGACGCATGCCTGACTTCGCATGTGCAGCAATGAATTTTCTTTCTTCGACTCGCCAAACCCATGTTTAACTTGGCCGACCACCCAGGGAGGAATCGAATGGCCAAGGTTACGTTGACCGTGAACGGCAAGCCCGTTTCCGGCGAGGTCGAGGGGCGCACGCTCCTTGTTCAGTTTCTGCGCGACACACTCGGTCTGACCGGGACGCATGTCGGTTGCGATACCAGCCAGTGTGGCGCGTGTGTGGTTCATGTCGACGGCAAATCGGTGAAGAGTTGCACCGTTTTCGCAGCAGACATTGATGGTGCATCGGTTCGCACGATCGAGGGTATTGCAGCGCCCGACGGTACATTGAGCGCTGTGCAAGAAGCGTTCCGCACTCACCATGGCCTTCAGTGCGGGTTTTGTACACCCGGCATGGTAATGTCGGCGACGGCTCTTCTGTCCGAAATTCCAAAGCCCACAGAAACCCAGATACGCCATTACCTTGAAGGCAATATCTGCCGCTGCACGGGCTATCACAATATCGTCAAAGCAATCCTTGCGGTTTCCGGTCAGGATGTCTCGCAAATCGCTGCTGAGTGACGCACAGAGTTTTGGGAGGAATGAATGCCTAAAGATCATGGGATCGGCGCCAGAACCAAGCGTCGCGAGGACTTGCGGTTTCTGACCGGTACGGGAAATTATACAGACGACATAAATGTGCGCGGCCAGACGCACGCCTGGTTTGTGCGCAGTCAGGTGGCACACGGCAAGATCCGATCAATTGATGTGGTGGCGGCCGAGGCCATGCCGGGGGTGGTCAAGGTCTTCACCTCGAAGGATTTCGACGGCAAGGGAGGCATTCCCTGCGGATGGTGCGTGACCGACAAACTGGGCAAGCCGATGCTGGAGCCGAAGCACCCAATTCTTGCCGAGGGCAAGGTGCGCTATGTCGGTGACGCGATTGCGGTTGTGGTCGCTGAAACACTTGATCAGGCCCGCGACGCTGCCGAGGCTGTGGTCGTCGATATCGAGGAGTTGCCAGCTGTCATCGACATGAAGAAAGCCGTTGCTGGCGGGGCATTGGTCCATGACGATATTGGTACCAACCTTTGCTACGACTGGGGCTTTATCGAGGACAATAAGGCAGCCACGGATGCAGCCTTTGAGACGGCGCATCATGTGACGACACTGGAACTGGTGAACAACCGCCTTGTGCCCAACGCCATGGAGCCGCGTGCGGCGATAGGTGACTACAATCGCGCGTCCGGTGACTATACGCTTTATACGACCAGCCAGAACCCTCACGTCATCCGGCTTTTGATGGGCGCCTTCGTGCTCAGCATTCCCGAGCATAAACTTCGGGTGGTTGCACCCGATGTCGGCGGTGGCTTTGGCTCGAAGATTTTCCACTATGCCGAAGAGGCATTTGTGACCCACGCAGCCAAGGTCATAAACAGGCCGGTTAAATGGGTTGCGCAGCGGTCGGAGAGCTTTATCACCGATGCGCATGGCCGCGACCATGTAACAAAGATCCAGCTTGCCCTGGACAAGGAGGGTCATTTCCTGGCGCTGAGGACCGAGACTTATGCCAACATGGGCGCATATCTTTCCACGTTCGCACCGTCGGTACCGACCTATCTGCATGGCACGCTTATGGCGGGCAACTACAAGACCCCGCATATCTATGTGAACGTGAAGGCGGTCTTCACCAATACCGTTCCGGTTGATGCCTACCGGGGCGCCGGTCGTCCTGAAGCCACGTTCCAGTTGGAGCGCGTCATCGACAAGGCCGCGCGCGAGTTGGGAATGGATCCCATCGCGATCCGCCGCAAGAACTTCATTGGCAAGGGTGATTTCCCCTATCAGACGCCGGTCGCTGTGCAGTACGACACCGGAGATTACGAAGCAACGATGGACAAGCTGATCGAAATTGCCGATCTGGCGGGCTTCGAGAAGCGCCGGGCTGAAAGTGCCAAAAAGGGGCTGCTTCGAGGGCTGGGAGTGAACTGCTACATCGAGGCATGCGGCATCGCGCCTTCGCACCTCGTGGGGCAATTGGGCGCGCGTGCGGGTCTTTATGAAAGTGCGACCGTCCGCGTAAACGCCACCGGCGGGATTGTGATCATGACCGGTTCGCACAGCCACGGGCAAGGCCATGAGACGGCTTTCCCGCAGGTGGTGGCCGAGATGATCGGCATTCCCGAATCGCAGATCGAGGTGGTCCACGGCGATACGGCCAACACGCCTATGGGGATGGGAACCTATGGTTCGCGCTCGCTGGCTGTGGGCGGTTCGGCCATCGTCAAGGCGACCAACAAGATCATCAGCAAGGCCAAGAAGATTGCTGCTCACCTGCTTGAAGCGTCAGATGCTGACATCGAGTTGAAGGACGGCAAGTTTTCGGTTGCTGGCACTGACAAGTCGGTCGATTGGGGCACAATATGTCTGGCGGCCTATGTGCCACACAACTACCCGCTTGAAAGCCTCGAACCCGGGCTGGAGGAGACGGCGTTTTACGATCCGTCGAACTTCACCTATCCGGCGGGTGCCTATGCCTGCGAGGTCGAGATCGATCCCGATACAGGCAAGGTGACGATCTGTTCCTTTGCAGCGGCGGATGACTTCGGCAATGTCGTCAACCCGATGATTGTCGAGGGACAAGTCCACGGCGGCATAGGGCAGGGGATCGGTCAAGCTCTCTTGGAAAATGCAGTCTATGACGAGAACGGCCAACTGCTAAGTGGTAGCTACATGGACTATGCCATGCCGCGCGCTGAGGATGTGCCTTTCTACAAGGTCGACCATTCCTGTCAGACGCCATGTACGCACAATCCGCTGGGCGTAAAGGGGTGTGGAGAGGCGGGGGCGATCGGCTCACCACCGGCGGTCGTCAATGCCGTTCTCGATGCTCTCAACCGTGGTGGCCACAAGGTGGACCATATCGATATGCCAGTGTCGCCGTCGCGCGTCTGGCAGGCAATGCAGGGCTGAGGAGGGGATCATGTATTCATTCGATTTCGTGAAAGCCAGGACCATCGCGGACGCCGCCAAAGCTTTGTCTCACGAAGATGCGCAGGCGCTGGGCGGAGGGCAGACCCTCATCCCGACGCTGAAAAGTCGTCTTGCGCAACCGGCGGTGCTGGTAAGCCTAAGCGGCATTCCAGAGATGAAGGGCGTGTGCGTAGCTGACGACGGTACGCTGTGCATCGGGGGGGCGACGCCACATGCTGTCGTCGCCAAAGAGGCGGCTAGCAAGTATCCTGCGCTTGCCAAACTGGCCGGAATGATTGGCGATCCAGCGGTCAGAAACCGCGGGACGATTGGCGGTAGCCTTGCAAACAACGACCCGTCGGCCTGCTACCCGTCTGCGGCACTTGCCTCTGGTGCGACGATTGTGACCAACACGCGCAAGATCAAGGCTGATGACTTCTTTGAAGGGATGTTCACAACGGCGCTGAATCCCGGTGAAATCATCACCGAGGTGCGCTTTCCGGTGCCGGAAAAGGCGAACTACCAGAAATTTGTCCAGCCTGCATCGCGCTTTGCCTTAACAGGCGTATTCGTCGCAAAATACAAGGATGGAGTGAGGGTCGCTGTCACTGGGGCATCAGACAGCGGCGTGTTCCGCTGGAAAGAGGCCGAGGCGGCGCTGAGCCAAAACTTCTCGGCCGATGCGATCAACGGGTTGAGTGTCAGTGCGGACGGCATGATCGGCGATATGCACGGAACGGCTGCTTATCGGGGACATCTGGTCAAGGTCTTGACCGGGCGCGCAGTTTCTGCAGCTGAGTGAGCGAACAGGGGCGGCCGCGTTGTCCGCCCCTTGTCAACGCTTCAGAGTTTAGCGAACAGCTTGCTCAGGCGCTTTGCCTCCTCTTCGGTGCCGAAGGGCGCATTGACGATGAACATGCCTGAGCCGACCATGCCGTGGCCGTCCCGCGCGGGCGAAAAGCGCACCTCATGGCGAAATGCCTTGGCCAAATTTGCTGCCTCGAGGTCCGCCATCATCAGTTTGTGGCGGCTATCGGCAAGGATTGGATACCAAAGCGCGATGATGCCCACGTTCCACTTGCGATGAAGTTGTGAGATGAGGCGTGGTAGCGCCTCATAGTCGGCCTTGACCTCGAAACTTGGGTCAATGAGCAGAAGGCCGCGCCTTGGTTCAGGCGGCGTCAGGGCGAGCGCAAGCTGCAAGCCATCAGTCTGGCGGCACAGGGTGGCATAGGGCAGCATCGCATCGGCCAGGGCGCGATATTCCTGCGGATGCAGTTCAGCGACTGTCATCTGGTCGATGTCGCGCAAGAGCAGTGCGGCAACGAGTGGCGAGCCGGGGTAGGCGAGCGGGCCATGCCCGGCACGTACCTGAGTCAACACCCGTGAATATGGGTGTTCAGGTTTGAACCAGCCAAGCCGGTCAATCATCTCAATCCCCTGCTGCGCCTCTCCTGTCTTCAGTGCTTCTTCGGCGCGAAGATCATAGAGTCCGCGTCCCGCGTGAGTTTCAATATAGGTCAGTGGTTTGTCCTTCTGGGTCAGATAGGACAGCATCCACGCCAGCAGCGCGTGTTTATGCACGTCGGCGAGATTACCGGCGTGGTAGGCGTGCTGGTAAGACAGCATCTGTTACCGGGGGTTCGAGAGGTCACCGGAGCCCAATCGGCTCCGGTCTTTGTCGGATCGTGTGAAGACGATTACCGCGGGCCGATCATCATCACCATCTGGCGGCCTTCAAGGCGGGGCATTGATTCCACCTTACCGGCTTCGCCCACATCAGAGGCAACGCGGTTCAGAAGCTCAAGACCAAGCTCCTGGTGCGCCATTTCACGGCCACGGAAGCGAAGGGTCACTTTGACCTTGTCACCCTCTTCAAGGAACTTCAGGACCGAGCGCATCTTCACATCGTAGTCATGGGTATCGGTTCCGGGACGGAACTTGATTTCCTTGATCTCGATGATCTTCTGTTTCTTGCGGGCTTCTGCTTCACGCTTCTGAGTTTCGTATTTGAACTTGCCGAAATCCATGATCTTGCAGACCGGCGGCTCGGCGTTCGGCGAAATCTCAACCAGATCGAGACCGGCTTCTTCGGCCATTGCCATCGCGCGGGCGGGGGTTACCACGCCGACATTTTCGCCATCAGCCCCGATGAGGCGTATTTCGGGCGACCGGATACGTTCATTTATGCGGGGGCCGGTTTCGCGTTGTGGCGGGGCATTGTGAGGTCTGCGAGCTATGGTGGCGTTCCTTTTATGGTTGCCGATGAATTCGGGCGGAAAATAGACGCGAGGGCACCGCCTTTCAACCCGGATTCGCTTATTGTCGCAGCTATCCAAACTGCTTTTCAACGCGGGGCTTTTCTGTCATAGCTCTCGCCCAGACGCGCAAGACCAGAAAATAGGCAAATCGCGCGTAGTATCGGGAAGGAATGCAGGATGAACAGAAACGTAATCATCGCGCTTATCGTCGCTGTCTTGGCGCTGGGCGGCTACTACTATTACAGCG
>JBATMT010000021.1:0-5830 GCA_049289975.1 Paracoccaceae bacterium
AGTGTACACAGTCGTGGTCGGGTCCTGCGCCAACAACGAGATATCGTACCGGAGCGTCGCTGCGGTTTTGAACGTGATGAGCATTGGCCACGCCCGCAGGCCAGCAACAAACATCGCCGGGACCGATTTCATGGTCGCCGTCGTCTTCAACAACGACCGCGCGACCTTCAAGCATCAAGAGAAACTCGTCTTCCTCCTCATGCCAATGTCGTTGCGTAGAGATCTTTCCGGCAGGAAGCGTCACGATGTTTGCTCCCATTCGCGTTAGCCCGGCCGCTTCGCCAAAGCGCTCCTCTATCCTCGTGCCAAGATTCTCGAAAAGCTCGCGCTTCACGCTTCCATTCTTCAAGATCATGCGCGTTTCTCGCCCTGTGTGTGGCGGAAACAATAGCCTAGATGGCGCCAGAAGCGTGGATAATTCCTGAACCAAGCTGGCGCGCGAGGGGCATTCGCAATAGATCGCCCGAGTCGGCCGGGTCGACGGCGCGTGTGGTTTGCAATCGACGGTGTTCACCACGCTATAGGTATTCCATTGGCATCGCCGAACCATCCCGTCTTCGGCAGCGGCTCTTCGGTCAGAAGCCTGTAGATGGCTTCCGCAGAATTTTCAGGTGACGTCGGCGCTGTGGCTCCGCCCATATCTGTCTTGATCCAGCCCGGATGTACGGCCAAGACCCTGAAGGGATAGTCGTCACTTAGTTTGACCATTGCCCGGTTCAGGGCTGCTTTCGACATGCAATAGGCATAGTCACCATCTGGGTCCGAACCTTCAGCGCAGGAGCCGGAGCGGCTCGAGATGAAAGCCACCGTCGCATTTGGCGCGAGCCGTGGCAGCAAGACACGGGTCAGTAGAAATGGTGCGACCACGTTGACCTGCATGACTTCCAGAAAGTCTTTGGCACCGAAGCCGAGCAGTCCGCCGACATCACCGCGGATTGCAGCGTTGTGGACGAGAACATCGATCTGACCGACCGGAAACTTCGCGGCGACCTGCTCTATCGATTGGGGGCATAGCAGGTCGACAGACAGATCGGTCCGCCGCGGATGGCCAACCTTGGCAGTGCCGCCACGCGACAAGCAGATTGCGTACTCCTCTTTGGCAAGGACATTCGCGGCGAGCGCGCATCCCAACCCCCGTGACGTCCCTGTGATGGCCCACTTGCGCATGTCAGCGGTGGTGGGTCCGGAAGCGGTGCTCGACTCTGGCGACGAGACTGGCGGCGACAAGTGTGAGGAGGACATAGACGATTGCTGCCGTGTTATAGGGTGCAAAGGGAAGGAAACTGGCCGACTGGAATTCGCGCATCCGCTGGGTCACGTCGCGGATCGAGAGTATCGACAGCAGCGATGTATCCTTGAGGATGGCGATGAACTCGTTGCCCATCGGCGGGATGATGATCCTGAACGCTTGTGGCAAGACGACATGACGGGCCGTAGACCAGCGCGACAGGCCAAGACTGCGCGCTGCTTCTACCTGCCCCGGAGGGACGGCGTTGATGCCAGCCCGGAAAATCTCTGCCATGTAAGCAGAATAGGCAATCGCCATGGCCACAATGCCGCGCAGCATGTTTGGCGGATCGATGAATCCGCCCGAAGCAGATTTCACGATCCCCGCGAGAGGGAGGCCAATGTAAAGAATGATAACCAGCATGGGAATCCCGCGGAGCGTATCGACAATGAATTCCGCCCCGATGGATAGCGGATGACGGCGGTGCAACCAGCCGCACCCAACCAGCAGTCCCAAGGCAACCGTGGCCACCAACAGTGCCGTGCCGGTTGCGGCACGTGACGGCGGCAGAACTGTAGTTTCCCAGACCTTGGGCAACCCAGGGGGAGCATCAGCGACGGGAAGCAAGGTTCCCGTCACTTCACCTTTTTCAATCGCTGCCAATCCTTCCGCAACCGTCGCAAAGGTCCGCACATCTACAGCGTCGGACGGCGCGTCGGGAAACGCGCCAAACCGGACGGAATCAACAAGGCTCTTTGGCGTATTCTGGACAATGCCCACTTTACCGGTGGCTGACCCGACGAGCACGTAGGGCAGCTTCGCGGACGAAAGCTGCCACACTGCTCCCAAAGCAAGTGCTACGGCGAAGGCAGCAAGGGTAAGGCAGCTGCGCCACTTGTATTGAAGTTGCAGCAAGCCAACCCACAGCAGCGCCATTACCACGGCAAGACCATAGGCAGTCATCGCCGCACGAAGCGTTACCACAAGACCCACTGCAAAACCGACATGCGCAAAGAGGACAAGCCAGGCGATACCTGTCCCATGGAAGGCAACAACGAGATTGCAGATACGGCGCGCCACAAGCCCCTTGGCAATGAACAACGCAAACCAGAGGCACGCTGCGGTCAACAGGGCAAGCCCGGAAAAGAGCCAACCGGAAATTTCGGCCACGCTCAAGGCAGACGCATCCGTCAGGCGACGCGGCGTCTCTCCCGGCACAACGATGGAGGAGGTAAAAGGATCAACACTATTGGCGACGACCGAGTTCAGGAACGGCAGGCCTGATCCGGTCAGGCCGAGCAACAACCCGGCCACAAGGCTCAGGACAAGCGCGATCAGCGGCTTTGCCTTGTTGCCCGACCGTGCGAGGACAGCGGCGTAACAACCTGATGCGCAGAAGAGACTCGTCAGCAGAAAGCCCGGCACAAGTCGGGTTGCGCCCGGCTCTACTCCAACGATGGCGGCAAGTGACCGGCTGTAGTTCGGGGCGGTGAAAAACAGCCAGCAGATGAAGGGCAGCGCGAAAAGGATGATCAGGTTGCTTGGACGCAACCTCAGCAACAGGTTGGTAAGGTTCACCGCGCCCCCCATGGCTCAGTTGGGTTGGCGTCGGTCCGCCTGAAAAGCGTGCCGACGCCGACAAGTGTCACTCAGCTTTCCAGTATTTTGCGACAAGCTTATCGATCGTGCCGTCTGCCTTCAGTTCGGCCAGCGCCTCATTGAATGCATCGCGGCGGACGTCGCCCTTCTGGAACACCAATCCGAGCGGGTCGCTTTTCAGGTCGCGGATTGAAGCCACAAGCTGACCGGCAAACTGCGCCTCATAGGCCGGAGCATTCGCGCCATTGATGACCACACCGTCCACATCGCCATTTTGCAATGCGAGAATGGCGGCGTTGAACGTGTCATAGGCTTGCAGATTGTCCTTCCCCACGATCTCTTCGGCGGTCGCAGCGTCTGTGGTGTTCGCCTGAGCGGCAAGTTTGTGATTGCCTGCCTTGAAGTCGTCGACCGTCAGGCCCTGATTGGCGACCTGCAAAAGGACCGCCTGTCCGTTAACCAGATAGGGCTCGCTGAAATCCATGACTTCCTGGCGTTCGGGAGTGATCGACACGCCCGAGGCGACAAGATCGAACTGGCCCTCCTGAAGCGCGGCGAAGATACCGTCCCAGCCCGTTGTGATGAACTCGGCCTTGCAATTGATCCGTTCGCAAACCGCGTTGACGAGGTCAACGTCGAACCCGACGATCTGGCCCGAACCGGTGTCGATGGATTCCATGGGTGGCGACGTTGTATCCGACCCTACGCGCAAGGTTGCGCCGCCAAGGTCTGCTGCGAGACCGGCGCTTAAGCTAAATAGCAATCCGGCGGCAAAAGCTGCCGCAAAGGCTGGTAGTCTGGTTTTCATGTGATTTCTCCCGTTTCAGTTGCACTCAGGCCGCTTCTGCGGCTCTTGTTTTGAATTTCAGGAGTTTCAGGCACCGACCATGCCGCAACTCCACAGCGCGCAATCGTGCGATCCCCAAGGTGAAAGACCGCCTCGGTCGGTGCCGGCACGGCAGCAAGATCAGGGCCGAAGTTGAAGGCAAACGTCAAAGGTCCGCGTCGCGAAAGCCGCAGGTCACCTAGATCGGCGCAAGTCGAAATGCCGGCCCACTCAAGCGTTTCTTGCAAGATCACCCTCAACCCAGAAGGGTCAGGCAAGGTTGCCAGATAACGGAAACGGTCGTTGCCCACATAGGCAGGGTGCTGGTCGCGGTAGCTGTCCTGAAAATGGCCCAGAACCATTTCGCTCGTCTCGATTGTCTCGCGCCAGCGCCAGGCACTGACCGCGCAGTTTCCAACTATAACGGTCTCTGTGTGCCAGTCCGGCAGGCTCTCGACCCGCACCACTCTGACATTGACGAGTTGAGCTATGGGGCCGATTGGGAGGTTGTCAGGAACGTGGAAGTCAGCGGTTTTTGAACCCGAACGCGGTCCAAAGATTGCCTTGGCGCCAGACAGCTCAAGCTTCGTCACGAAAGACGGGTCTGGCACAACGAGATCCGGGGCCACGATGAGTTTATAGCCCGAGATGTCGGCATCTTGACCGACGATATCCACATCAACGCCGTGACGGCGCAGGGCTGAATACCAGTCCAGCGCGTGATGCGCGGGCTCGAAATTCCGACCCTGGGGCAGGGCAGTAAGGGCCCAGCGTGATTGATAGTCTAGCACTAGAGCGACCGACGCCTGCTGGCGCTGGCCAACGGCTGGCAGATTGGCGGCCTCTGCGATGACTTGTGCTATCTCATGGAAAGCCTGATCTGGCGTACTGTCGGGTAGCAAAAGCCCGGTATGATATTGCTCTTGTGCAAAGGGTGCCTGCCGCCAGCGGAAATAACTTACCATCTCGCAGCCATGTGCAAATGCGAGCCATGTCCAAAGTCGGACCATACCATCCATCGGGGCAAGGTTGTGATCGGCCCAGTTCACCGGTCCGGGCTGCTGTTCCATGATCCAAACCCGCCCACGCCCGACCGACCGGTAGAGGTCATTGTTGAAACTGGGCTGGTCCGGATCACCGGTCCTGAGATAGCGGGCCTTTTCCGCTTGTGTCAGACGACCGTGGATCAGATTTCCAAGCGGATAGGCATCCCATGACGCAATATCGAGATCTTTGCCGATCAGGTGATGATCGAAATCGGTGTTCTGATTCATGTAGTTGTGGGTTATGGGTCGGCCCGGTGCCTTGGCGCGCAGAATATCGACCTGAATGCGGTTGAAGCTGATCACCTGATCCGAGGAGAACCGGAAATAGTCGAGCAGGTGCGAGGGGCTGGGCTCTTCGACAAGCTGGATCGGCAACTCGACCTGTTCGAAATCGTTGTAGGTCATCGACCAGAACGTAGTGCCCCACGCCCGGTTCAACGCATCAATTGACCCATATCTGGCCTTGAGCCAATTCCGAAAAGCGCCTTGCGCGTCATCGGAATAGGAGTGAATCGTATCGTGGTCGCCGTATTCGTTGTCGATCTGCCAGGCGTGGACAGACGGATTGTCACCGTAACGCGATGCAACCTCGGTGGCGATGCGGGCGGCTTCAAGCCTGTAGCGCTTCGAGGAAAAGCAATAGTGACGCCGAGAGCCGAACTTCCTGCGCAAGCCGTCGGGGCCAACCGGCAGAATGTCGGGATACAAATCGATCAACCATTTCGGCGGCGCCGCAGTGGGTGTCGACATTATTACCTTCAGTCCGACCGTGCCAAGGCAGTCGATTGCACGGTCAAGCCAGCCCCAGTCGAACTGACCAGGTTGCGGCTCGATCTGCGACCATGCGAACTCGCCAATGCGGACCCAAGTCAGGCCAAGCGCCTTCATCTGTATGGCGTCCTCAGCCCATTTTTCTTCTGGCCATTGTTCCGGATAGTAACAGACCCCAAGTTCGGGGCCGCGCATCATCGGCTGCATATTCATCTCATTCGGTCAGCGCGCAGAGCGCCTGGTCTGTTTCCGCCAAAAGCAGGTCTGCTTCCGCCGGGCCGAAGACCAACGGCGGTTTGATCTTGAGCACATTGTCGTCCGGGCCGTCGGTAGACGCTAGGACGCCACGCAGTCGTAGCT
>JBATMT010000022.1:0-1705 GCA_049289975.1 Paracoccaceae bacterium
GGGTTGCACCCGTTGCCTCGGCCACTGCCTCTGGCGTGATCACCCAGTCCAGATTGGTCATCTCGGCCCGGCCATCCTGCACCGGCCCGGCAACCGCCACGCAGGCACCCTTGCACGATGCCACATCCACTTCGGCCAGATACCTCCGCAAGATCGACGACAGGTCGGGGTTTTCGGCATTGGCATAGCGCCGGATCGTCGCGCGGTCGATCACGCCGCCCTGTTCCAGCGCCACCCTCGTGTTCGTCCCGCCAATATCTGCCAGCAATGAGGGTAGGTCGGCCATAATGTCACTCGTTTCTGCGCAGCATCCGCGCCAGTGCGTGGTAAGAAGACTTGGGTGTTCGCGTCTGCGTCGCAAAATCTACATGGACCAATCCAAACCGTTTATCATACCCGAACGCCCATTCGTAGTTGTCCAGCAACGACCAATAGAAAAAGCCCCGCACATTTGCGCCATTCCCGATGGCGGCCTGCACCGCCCTCAGATGTGTATCGATATAATCAAGCCGAACCGGGTCGTCCACCGTTTCACCGATCAGACTGTCATCCCCGGCCATGCCGTTTTCTGTCACGAAGATCGGCAGGTCGCCCACATAGTCCCGCGCCAGCACCTCAAGCCGGTGGCGCAGCCCGTCGGGATAGATCTCCCAGCCCATGCTGGTCTTGGGCAGCGGCCCCGGCCTCTCGGTCACGGCGGGCCACAGCGCACCCGGATCATAGACCTTCAGCGCGCGGCGATAGTAGTTCACGCCCAGCCAATCCAGATGCACGCTGATCTGATCCATGTCACTCTGCCAGCCCTTGGGCATCCACCGCCCCAACCCCTCCAGTGCTTCGTCAGGGTAGGTGCCTTTGGTCAGCGCCTGAATGAACCAGCGATTGTAGATCGCATCCTCGCGCGCCGCCGCCCGCACGTCCTCGGTCCGGTCCGTCGCAGGCGCGATATGCTCAAAGTTCAGTACGATCCCAAGGTTCTTCACCGCCTCGGCCCGCATCGCCTCTGTCGCCCGCCCATGCGCCAGAAGCACATGGTGCATTGCATGTGCCGCAGCACTCACATCGCGCAGGCCCGGAGCATGTGCACCATGAAAATGCGACAGCCACGCCACGCACCACGGCTCGTTGATGGTGGCGACGGATGCCACCCGATCACCCAGCCGCCCGGACACCAGCCGTGCATAATCGGCAAACCAGTCGGCCACGTCGCGGTTCATCCAGCCACCGCGCCGGGCCAGCGCCGCAGGCAGATCCCAGTGATAAAGCGTCAGGCACGGTTTCAGCCCGCGCTCCAGCATCCCGTCAACCAGCCGCTCATAGAAGTCCAGACCCTCGGGGTTGGCTGGGCCATACCCGTCAGGCTGCACCCGCGCCCAATTGACCGAAAACCGATAGGCATCCATTCCCGCATCGCGGATCAGGTCGAGGTCACTCTCCCAGCGCAGGTAATGTTCGCAGGCACGCTGTCCGTAATGCCCGCCCATCGCATTGCCCGGCGTCGCGGCAAACGTGTCCCAATGCGACAGCCCCGCGCCACCAAAGCCCGACCCCTCGATCTGATAGGCCGATGTCGCCGCCCCAAACAGGAATCCATCGGGAAAGCTCCGTCGCGACAGGTCCGCCAGCGCCATCACACGCCCCGCGCCGGACCCGGCCCCGTCGACTGCCCCACCACCAGATCACAATCCAGCATCCGGCTTGGCAG
>JBATMT010000023.1:0-2181 GCA_049289975.1 Paracoccaceae bacterium
TTGGTAGCAGTGGTGGTAATTTCGTCGTCATTCTTGCCAACACCGTAACCATCGGTCTGGAAGGCCAGGCCAGGCACTGACGGGGCGGTTGCACCGTCAAAAGCCTGCGAGTTGTTCAAAACACCATTAGACGTCATCGACCAGGTCACTGAGCTACCAGCAATGGCGCCCGTGTGGCCGGTTGACGCGCTAGTAAAATCGATCACGGCAGCGTTCGAAACGGTGGCAGAAAAAGCCATCGCAACACCAAACACCGCACCAGAAATCGCACCCTTCGTAAGCATAGACAGCTCTCCTCAAGAAATCTCATTACGGACCCTTAGACACAGTTGTACCACAATTTCAGTGATTTGGAACGCATCTTCGACATGATTTAGCCACAATCTTGCATCGCAGGATGGTTTCCTGATTGACTATTTGATTGTTTCGATTTTAGGCAGAATTGGAACAAATTTGTCGAATCGTCGACGCATACAGCGGCCCTGCTGCACAACCATTAACTGAGCTGCTGCAACTTGGCCGTTATTGTTTCCGTATGCCTGCGATTGAGCGGATCAGGCTTCTGTCGCGGTTTTGAATTGCGGCAAGACTTTGACTCGATGCCACAATTTAGCGTGATGATTGATCGAATCAGCGGCCATCCTGCCCGTGATGGGCAAATTCGTGGGGTCAGGGCCGGGTTGCTGACGCGACAAAAAGAAAAACCCCGGCATTTCTGCCGGGGCTTTCAGGTCGCGGTGGGAATTGGATTACTGGCTTTCGTATGCGCCGGCGTCCGGTCCCTTACCCTTTGGCCTTGCGACACCCATGATGTCGAGCGGCGTCGCGTAGGTCGCAAGCCCGGCGTTTGCAGACTTGGCCGTCGCCAGAAGCGTGTAGTCCTGGTTCTTGACCGACGTGAACTCTGTCGCGGCGTTGGTCACTACGACATTGTTCGCCACAACGTTATTCCTGGCCGAATTGGCTTTGACCAGAATGTTGTTGGCCGTGTTGTTGGCCGCCGTGACATCCGAGGACAGCGTACCGTTCTTGTGCGGCGAAACCTTGATGAACGGATAGGTCGTGGCTGCGCCCGATGGGTTGATGACCGTGTTCTGAACGATCTTTGCGCCCTTCGCTCCGGCGATGGTGATGCCGTGATATCCCGTGACCGAGATCACGTTGTTGCGGATGATCACGTTGGCATACATGCCGTCGAACATCCCGATACCTTGCAGCTTGCAGCGCAGAGGGTTGGTCGAGGTTGATCGCCATTCGTAGATCTTGTTGTTCTCGATCGTCAGGTTGGAAACCGTACCAGTGCCGACCGCGCCGGTTGGACCGCGCGAGAAGGATTGAAACCCATCGTCGTGATTGGAGCTGATGTGGAAGCAGTTCTGCAGCTTGTTGCCGCGCACGATGGAATTGTCGCCAAGGGCGCGCATCCCGTCGTCACCCCAGCCGTCGATGGTATTGTTTTCGATCAGGGCGTTTGGACCCAAAGCGAAAATAGCAGCGGCGGTGCCGGTCAGACGGTTGCCGATAATAGAGATGCGGGGGCCATCCACGAGGAACCCGCCGCGTTTGTTCGCGTTCCAGTCCGCCAGCGTCCACTGCATGTAGTTGCCAGCGTTCGCAACCGACCGAACATCGAGATTGGTAAAGGTGATGTCGCTTGCGCCGCCATAGGTACGCACGCCGGCAATCGAGCCGGTGTTCGGCGACGTGTCCCATACCTTCAGATCGCGGAAAATGATGTTCGACGAGCCGAACACATTGATTCCCTCGACCTGAGCAGTCTGGCCCGGCATGCCCGCAATGGTCACGGGTGTCGCGAACTTGAGGTTATTCATGGCGATCTGGCCATGATAGCCGTCAAGCAGGAACACGCGATCGCCGCCCGCCAGTTTCCCGGACTGCAAGAGAGCATTGAAGCTGCTGTAAGTCGTGCCCGGAAGCGGTGCTGACAGTGCGCCGATTGCCGCGACGGTCACGACATTAGTGACTGCAGTCGGCTTGGGAGCCGCTGGTACAGCCGCTTGTGCCTGTTGATTTTCCTTTGGTTTTGTCACGACAAACTTGCGCCCCGCAGCTTCGCTTTCATAAGCGGGAACTGCCAGCGCTTTTGCCGGTTGTTTCAATTCGGCCTGCAGGTTCACGACTGCAAGCGGGGTTCCTGTTACGGGTCCCGGAGTCGTTGCC
>JBATMT010000024.1:0-3025 GCA_049289975.1 Paracoccaceae bacterium
GTGCCGGGGCTTTACCCGACTGTGCGGCCGGGGGCGCGGTACTTCCATTCGCTCAGGCTGTTGCAGCGGATCAAGGAACTGGACCCGACGATGTTCACCAAGTCGGGGATCATGGTGGGGCTGGGCGAAGATGCGCAGTCGGTGCGGCAGGTCATGGATGACATGCGCTCGGCCGATGTCGATTTCCTGACCATCGGGCAATATCTGCAACCGACGCCCAAGCATCACCGGGTTGACCGCTTCGTGACGCCTGACGAGTTCAAGGCCTATGAGACGGCAGCGTTCGGCAAGGGTTTCCTGATGGTGTCGGCAACGCCGCTGACCCGGTCATCTTACCATGCGGGCGATGATTTCGCGCGGCTGCGCGCGGCGCGGCTGGAGAAGCTCGGGCGGGCTTGACGGCAACAGTTTCAGAAAATCTTGCGGTGGGGTGACCGGCCCCGCTGGAGCAATTCTGCCGTGAATTCAGGGGTTCACAGGGTATTCTGAAGGTATTCCCAACGTATTCCTTACGTATTCCGAACGTGGGCCAACAGGTATGGTCCGCCGACCGATCTTACCGCCCCGTCGCGCGCGCAAAAATCACCGACCCGGACAAAACCGCGGGGAGAGATTCGCGTGCCCGGCGCGATAGGCGGGCGCGTGTCGCAACCTCCTCGCAGATGCAGAAAAAGCCTTGTGGACAGGGGGGCAGGGCAGGGTTAAACCGTTCAGGCTCGTAGTCAGCCTTTCAGGGAGCCGCCCGTCAGATGCCCAGCTTGAACGACATCCGTTCGACCTTTCTCGACTATTTCAAGCGTAACGATCACCGTGTCGTCGACAGCAGCCCGTTGGTGCCGCGCAATGACCCGACGCTGATGTTCGCCAACTCCGGGATGGTGCAGTTCAAGAACTGTTTCACGGGCGTCGAGCAGCGCGACTACAAGCGCGCCACGACCGCGCAGAAATGCGTGCGGGCTGGCGGCAAGCACAATGATCTCGACAATGTCGGCTACACGGCGCGCCATCACACCTTCTTCGAGATGCTCGGCAACTTTTCGTTCGGCGATTACTTCAAGTCAGGCGCGATCCCCTTTGCGTGGGAACTGCTGACCAAGGACTTCGGCATCGACAAGAACAAGCTTCTGGTCACCGTTTACCACACCGACGACGAGGCAGCGAACATCTGGAAGAAGGTCGCGGGCCTGTCCGATGACCGTATCATCCGCATTCCGACAGACGACAATTTCTGGCGCATGGGTCCGACCGGCCCGTGCGGACCCTGCACCGAGATCTTCTATGATCATGGCCCGTCGATCTGGGGCGGCCCGCCCGGCAGCGCCGAACAAGATGGTGACCGGTTCATCGAGATCTGGAACCTCGTGTTCATGCAAAACGAGCAGCTGGCCGACGGCAGCCTGCGTGTCCTTGACATGCAGTCGATCGACACCGGCATGGGGCTGGAGCGGATCGGCGCGCTTTTGCAAGGCAAGCACGACAACTACGACACCGACCTGATGCGTTCGCTGATCGAGGCTTCGGCCAATGCGACAAGCGTTGATCCGGACGGTCCCGGCAAGGTGCACCACCGGGTGATCGCCGACCACCTGCGCTCGACCTCGTTCCTGATCGCCGATGGGGTGATGCCCTCGAATGAAGGCCGTGGCTATGTGCTGCGTCGGATCATGCGCCGCGCGATGCGCCATGCGCATATGCTGGGCGCCAACGACCCGGTCATGTACAAACTGGTTCCGGCGCTGGTCCGGCAGATGGGCGCGGCCTATCCCGAACTGAGCCGTGCGCAGGCGTTGATCGAAGAGACGCTGAAGCTGGAAGAGTCGCGCTTCAAGCAGACGCTCGACCGTGGCTTGCGGCTGCTGGACGATGAACTGGCGAAGATCGGTGGCGATCAGCCACTGCCGGGTGCAGCCGCCTTCAAGCTTTATGATACCTATGGCTTCCCTCTTGACCTGACGCAGGACGCGCTGCGCGAAAAGGGCCGCACGGTCGATACCGAAGGGTTCGACCATGCGATGAACGAACAGAAGACCAAGGCGCGGGCGGCATGGTCCGGTTCGGGCGAAACCAAGGACGCGGCGATCTGGTTCGATCTGGCGCAGACGCATGGCGTGACCGAATTCCTTGGCTATGACACAGAGACTGCCGAGGGCCAGATCTCGGCCTTGGTGCAGGACGGGGCCGAGACAGGCGCGGTCGGGACCGGGGCGAAGGTGCAGATCGTTGTCAATCAGACGCCGTTCTATGGCGAAAGCGGTGGTCAGGTCGGCGACAGCGGTCTGATCCGCACCGACACCGGATTGGCGCGGGTGACTGACACCAAAAAATCGGCGGGCGTGTTCATCCACGTTGCCGAAGTGACCGAGGGCGAGATTGCGCGCGGTCAGCCGGCCAAGCTGGAAGTGAGCCATCATCGGCGTAGCGCCATTCGTGCGAACCACTCCGCCACGCACCTTCTGCACGAGGCGCTGCGGCGCGCGCTTGGCGACCATGTGGCGCAGAAGGGCTCGCTGAATGCCGAGGACCGGCTGCGGTTCGACTTCTCGCATTCCAAGGGGCTGAGCGCGGCGGAACTGACCGGGGTCGAGGCCGAGGTGAACGAGTTTGTCCGGCAGAATACGCCGGTCGAGACGCGGATCATGACGCCTGACGATGCGCGCGGCCTTGGGGCGCAGGCCTTGTTCGGCGAGAAATACGGCGACGAAGTGCGTGTCGTGTCGATGGGCCGCTTGTCCGGGTCGGGCAAGGGCGCGGACGGTGCGACCTATTCTTTGGAACTGTGCGGCGGCACCCATGTGGCGAGGACCGGCGATATCGGCGCGTTCGTTCTGCTTGGCGACAGTGCATCATCGGCGGGCGTGCGGCGGATCGAAGCCCTGACGGGGCAGGTGGCGCTGGACCATCTGCGCGGGCAGGATCAGCGGCTGCAAGACGTGGCGGCGGCGCTCAAGACGCAGCCGCTGGATGTGATCGAGCGCGTGAAGGCGCTTATGGACGAGCGCAAGGCGCTGGCCAACGAAGTGGCGCA
>JBATMT010000025.1:0-4387 GCA_049289975.1 Paracoccaceae bacterium
GGCGAATCCCACCTGAAAGTCAGCTTCAGCGACGGGTCCGGGCCGGCCATTGATGCCATCGCCTTTGGCGCTTACGACGGCCCGCTTGGACCCTTCGTCGAAGCCCACGGCGGCCTCCGGCTGCATCTGGCGGGCAAGCTGGAACTCAACCACTGGAACGGCCGCACCCGCGTCCAGATGCGGCTTGACGACGCCGCGCGGCCCTGACCCCGTGTCGCTTCACGTTGCCCCTGTAATTTCAGTGACAGGACCGCAAATTGCCCCTTGCGCAGTCTCCGCGCCTGCCCTAAACACCGCCCACACCGAGCGAGGCACTGACCTTCGCCGAACGCGGCCCGTTCGTCTATCGGTTAGGACACCAGGTTTTCAACCTGGGAAGAGGGGTTCGACTCCCCTACGGGCTGCCACTTTTCCCCGAACTGAACATCACGGCCGGACAGAGATCGGGACTTCACCGTGGCTCTACCTGTACTCCTGCCTCGGTCACGATGGCCGACATGCGTATGTCGTGCGGCTGTGGGTAGATCGTACCGATATGTGCCGATTGCAGGCCGACACCGATGACATGCGGGCGCGGCGAAAGGGACGCCAGCGTCCGGTCGAAGTAGCCACCGCCGTAGCCAAGCCGGTAGCCTCGGCTGTCCCAGCCGACGAGTGGCGCGAGCGCGATCTCGGGAACAAGTTCCTGTGAATCTGCGGGTGGCACCGGGATGTTCCAGTTGCCGCGCTCCATCTTTGTCTCGGGGGTCCAGCGGCGAAACACCAGGGGTGACGATGGGACCACCACCACCGGCAGAGCAACGGTTGCGCCGCGTTCGATCATGCTTGCAAGCCAGGGCCGCAGATCGGGCTCGCCCTTGATCGGCCAATAGCCCGAGATGATCCGCCCTTCAGGATCGCCCAGTGCATCCTCCAGATAGCGGTCGAGTTCTGCTATCAGCGCCTCGGCTATGGTGCTGCGCTGTTCCTGACGAAGCAGCATCCGTTCTGCCCGCAGCCGTTCACGCTCCAGCTTGCGCCAGCGGGCAATGGCGCGCAGTTCGTCATCTTGAACCGCCAGCGGATCGAACAGCCCCTTCTCGACCTCATCTGTCATGCAAGGTGACGATGACAGTTCGTTTGGCCCCTCGCCCGTCATGGCCACATCTCCCGCTTGCGCGCCGCCATGCCGGTCATGCGGTCAAGCGCCTCGCCGGCCTCGGCCATGATACGATCGATCACATCGGCGGCCTTTTCCTTGCGCGACACGAAGGCGGTTCCCTGCCCCGCATAAAGCGCCATCGCTTCCAGATCGCCGACCGTGTTGCGCAAGGGCGAGTCGGTCGAGAAGCGCAGGATCGGGCTGCCGTCCTGCTGAGCGATCTGCTCGCGCACGATGTGGGCGGGGTCGTAGCCGGTCAATTGGAAGCCAAGGCTGTCGATCATCGAATTGCGGATCACCCGGACCGGGGCGCCCTTTGGCCAGTTGAGCACATAGGCATCGGTATAGACCGTATCGGCGGCGTCGGCGGCGATAAGCCGGTCCTTG
The DNA here is from genome assembly GCA_049289975.1 of Paracoccaceae bacterium. Lineage (GTDB taxonomy): Bacteria > Pseudomonadota > Alphaproteobacteria > Rhodobacterales > Rhodobacteraceae > TMP-24. The sequence goes on from JBATMT010000025.1 coordinate 1,529, forward strand.
TGGTAGTCGTGGGCAAAGGACTCCTCGGTCGCAAGAAAGGCGGTGCCGCAGTGGATGCCTTGTGCGCCCAAGGCCATCGCTGCGACGAGGCTCGCACCTGTCGCAAACCCGCCCGACGCGACGACCGGCACAGTGGACATGCGGGCGACCTGTTCGACAAGCACCAACGCGCCAGTCTGGCCATGCACATGGCCGCCAGCCTCGACGCCTTGGGCGATCAAAACGTCAACGCCTGCATCGAGCGCGGCTTTCGCAGCGTCCACAGTGCCGACCTGATGCAGAACCAGAGCACCGGATCGCTTGGCACGCGTGACGGCTTCCGGAACGACATCCCAGAAGAAACAAAAGGCGGGAACGCCCCGGTCAATGGCAACACCAAGTTCTGCATCCAGGAGTGCTGCCTGCGTGGCCGAGGGGATCAGGTTGACCGCGAAGGGCCGGTTGGTCCTCGCTCTGACCGCGTCGATTTCCGCACCGATCAGTTCGGGGCTTTCCCGCACCATGCCCAGCATTCCGAAACCGCCCGCCTCGGCCACCGCGGCCGCCAGTTCAGAGCGGGCTGGTCCACCCATGCCCGCCTGAAGGATCGGCACCGAACAACCTAGAAGATCACAAATCTGGGAATGAAAACGCGGATCGGCTGCCATCTTGCGGCTCCTTATCTGGCGGCAGGCGAGCGTCGCGGGTGGAGCGGTTGCGCCGCCTGTAGTGCAATCCTGCGCCCCGATCGCGGGAGGGTCAATGCGTCAAACCTGCGGGTCCGGTCTGCAAGATATGCAACAAAAAGGCCGGGAACCGCTTGTGCGATTGCCCGGCCCCAATGACTGTCGGCAGTGTCTGTCGGCTTGTCCGTCAAAGTGGCGGCTGACCGCGCATTGCCCGTGCAACCATCGCGATGATGAACAAGACGATGAAGACGAAGAACAGGATCTTGGCGATTCCGGCAGAGGCGCCGGCAATGCCGCCAAAACCGAGCGCGGCGGCAATCAGAGCGACGACCAGAAATGTGAGTGCCCATCCGAGCATGATGTGTCTCCTTGGCTGAAAAGAGGTCTGCATTCGTAAAACCTGAACGCACGATCCCGCACAGGGTTCCCGTAAATCACCGAAAAACAGAAGTTTTGTCGGCGCGTCTGCGCAAAGGGCCAGCGCAATGGCTGGCCCTTCCTTACGGAGCACAAGTCGTGCCGCCGCTGTCATACCCGCATCAGCCTAACCAAAAGGCGACGCAGAGCTTTCCTCAAGACTTGCGCATCCAGTCATCGACTTCGCGCTCGACCGCCTCTTTGGTCCGGCCATACTTCTGCTGGATCAGGCCGACCAGCTCTTCGCGGCGACCCTCGGCCTTGTGCCATTCGTCGTCAGTGATATCACCCCAGGTGGCCTGAGCCTTGCCCTTGAGTTGCTTCCAGTTCCCTTGGATCTGATCCCAGTTCATAATCTTTCCTTTCACTAGCAGTGCGCGACTGCGCATGAAGAAGAAACGCCGCGGCGGCTTGCGGGTTCCGGGAAATTGCCTTGGAGCGTCTCGCCCGGGGACCATCCTGGACCCGTCGCGCAACAAATCGCCGACCCCAAAAAGGTCAGGTCGCGCCAGGCTTGTTCGGCATAGCGCCCGGTATCGGGCGGATCGGGAATTCGACGCTCAGACGATGCTCACCATTCTCATTGGTTTCGACGGGCGAACTGCCAATCTGCATGGCAAAAGCATTAATCAACTGTGCGCCAAGGTCGTCCTCAGGGTCAGACGGCGCGGCACCGCTGCCCGTGCCAGCGGTGCGGATGATCTCGACCCGCGCGCGGTCAGCCGCCACGCGGTGCAGCCGCACGACGATCTGGCGAAGCCCCGAGCCCTCCGTCGCCGCAGCGCGCACTTCGGTTGTGACAGCTTCGGCCACCAGAAGCGCCAGAGGTGCCGCCTGATCCGGCGTCAGGCGAATGTCATCAAGGTCGGACGTGACCTGAACCTGCGCGTCTTGCGTGGCGGCCATTGTCCGGACCTGCCGCAAGATGAGTTCCAACAGTTCGACAGCATGGACGTTCATCTCGCCCGTGGTCTGGAACAGTTCGCGATGAATGGCCGCAAGGTTTATCACCCGGTCCTGCACCATCCGCAGCATTTCTCGGGCCTCGGGTGACCGCGAGCGGCGCAACTGCATGTTCATGATCGATGCGATCAATTGCAGATTGTTCTTAACCCTGTGGTGCAGCTCCCGAAGCAGTGCCTCTTTCTGGTGGATCGTATCTTCCAGTTCGGCCTCGTCGCGGATGATGTAATCCGTCATCACCGCATAAGCCTCGGTCATGTCGCGCAATTCTTCCGGTGCGCCATGCATGGAGATATCGCCAACCTGCCGGTTGCCCTTGGCGAAGGAAACGATCGAGCGGCGCAGCTTGCGGATATGACGCAGCACCAGCCATTCCACCGCAAGAGCCGCAGCGCCAAGGCTCGCGAGCCAGATCAGCGCCGGAAAGACCAGGACCGAATAGCCATAAAGATTATGCGGGCCGTCCTGCCCGCCCACTGGCCATGAGCCCAGCGCATAGAGCTGTTTGTCGACAATGGGGACAACCGAAAACACCCGTTGATCGCCAGCCATTGTCCGGGCGGTAAAGGCCTTTGGCGGACCGGAGGCGAGATATTGCAACGATCCGCCCTGAGGCAGTCCCAACTGGACCTGATCCAGTCCACCTGACGCCGTCAGAATGTTGCCGTCACCATCAAAGGTCAGAAGCGTAAGCGGCGGGCCGATCATTTCCTTGGCGCCGGGCGGATCGCTTCCCCGGAGTGCGGTGTGTGGCAGCGAGAGCGAGACAAAGCCCAGATATTGCCCCCCGGCATCCCGGACCGGGTGAGAC
>JBATMT010000026.1:0-10425 GCA_049289975.1 Paracoccaceae bacterium
CTTCAGCCGCCTGTCACCCCATGCCAATGCCGCGCGAAGTTGGGCCGATGCTCAAGCGACACTTGGCGCCCGTGCACGTCGCGGTCGGGCAGTGAACCTTGACCCCGCTGCGCTTCTCATTGATATGATCCTCAAGATCGACCAGACGGCAGGCCAACTGGCGCTGCGATGAGCGAGCCAGATGACCGACGCACCTCCTACCCTGACTGACAGCCACTGCCACCTCGACTTCCCCGACTTCAACGGGGAACTGGCCGAGGTCATTGCTCACGCCCGCGCCGCAGGTGTGCGCCGCATGGTGACAATCTGCACCCGCCTAGAGAACGAACCAACTGTCCGGGCGATTGCCGAAGCAAACGAAGGCATCTTCTATGCTGCAGGCACTCATCCGATGCGCGCTGCAGAAGACCCGATGATCACGGTCGACCAACTGCTTGCCCTTGCCCGCCATCCCAGGTTTGTGGGCATCGGCGAAACGGGGCTAGACTATCACTACACCGCCGACAGCAAGGATATTCAGCAGCGCTCGCTGCGCGTTCACATCGCAGCCGCCCGCCAGACCGGCCTGCCGCTGATCATCCACGCCCGGTCCGCCGACGGCGACATGGCCCGCATCCTGACCGAAGAACACCGCAACGGCGCATACAGCTGCGTCATGCATTGCTTCTCGTCTGGGGCCGATCTGGCCAAAGCCGCGCTTGACCTTGGCTTCTACCTATCCATGTCCGGCATCGCAGCCTTCCCGAAAAGTCAGGAATTGCGCGACATATTCGCCGCTGCTCCCCTCGACCGTATCCTGCTCGAGACAGACTCGCCTTATCTCGCGCCACCGCCGCACCGCGGCCGCCGCAACGAGCCCGCCTACACCGCCTTCACCGCCCGCACCGGGGCCGAGATCTTTGGCCTGTCCCTCGCCGAATTTGCTGCCGCGACCGAAGCGAACTTCGACCGTCTCTTCACCCGCGCCGCACCTGCGGCGAAGGCGGCCTAGTATGGCAACCGTCCGCTTCACTATCCTCGGCTGCGGCTCTTCTGGGGGAGTGCCACGCATCGGCAATCTCTGGGGAGACTGCGACCCGGACAATCCGCGCAACCGCCGGACCCGCTGTTCGCTTCTCGTCGAACGCATCACCCACGATGGCACAACCCGCGTCCTGATCGACACGTCACCAGACATGCGCAGCCAGTTGATCGACGCAAAAGTCAGCGATCTGGATGCTGTCGTCTATACCCACTCGCACGCCGATCATGTCCACGGCATCGACGATCTGCGCCAACTCGTCTTCCTGAATCGTCGCCGCTTGCCGGTCTGGGCTGATGGCGCAACGCAAGAGGCGCTGTTTGCGCGGTTCGGCTATGCCTTCGTCCAGCCCGAAGGCTCGTCCTATCCTCCGATCTGCGACATGCACACGATCCGTGGCCCTTTCAGCATTTCTGGCCCCGGTGGCGATCTGACATTCGAGCCGTTCCACGTCGAACACGGTGATATTCTCGCACTAGGCTTCCGTTGCGCCAGTGTCGCCTACCTGCCCGACGTGTCAGCAATGCCCGATGCGGTCTGGGCGCAACTCGAAGGCCTCGACTGGTGGATACTCGATGCGCTCCGCCGCAAGCCGCATCCGACCCACATCCACCTTGCGCTTGCACTCGAATGGATGGCGCGCGTTCGGCCGCGCAACGGCGTCCTGACCAATATGCACATCGATCTGGACTATGAAACGCTCGAGGCCGAGACGCCGCCCCACATCCACGCCGCCTATGATGGAATGGTGATCGAGATCGAGGTCTGACGCGTGAGTGCCCTCATCGAAGTCATCTTGCCGGTCTTCATCGTCATCGGATTCGGCTATGCAGCGGTCTGGCTCAAGCTGTTCAGCGCCGATGCCGTTGACGGCGTCATGCGCTTTTCCCAGAACTTCGCCGTCCCGTGCCTGCTTTTCAAAGGCGTGGCCGAACTCGATCTGGCAAACGCCTTTCAGCCCGGCCTGTTCGCAAGCTTCTACTTCGGAGCCTTTTCGGCTTTCACGCTCGGCGCATTGGGCGCGCGTTATCTTTTTGGCCGTACCGGACCAGAAAGCGTCGCCATCGGTTTTTGCTGCCTCTTTTCCAATTCCCTGCTCCTCGGCCTGCCAATCATGGAACGCGCTTATGGAACCGAGGCTTTGTCAGGGAACTATGCGATCATCTCTATCCACGCACCGACACTCTATGCCTTCGGCATTACCGTCATGGAAATCGTGCGCCATCACGGCAAGGGTCTGTCCGTTGGCCAACTGGCCGCTCAGATCGCCGGAGGTATCATCCGCAACCCTCTCGTGATCGGACTCTCGCTCGGCTTTGTGGTCAACCTCTCGGGCATCGCGCTCCCGATACCGGCATGGGCCGCCATCGACATGATGGCGCGTGCCGCGCTTCCCGCCGCGCTCTTTGGCCTGGGGGGCGTGCTCGTCCGTTACCGCCCCGAAGGCGACATGCGGGCCATCGCAATGGTTTGCGCCCTCTCGCTCCTTGTCCACCCCACGTTGACATGGCTCCTGGGTACCCGCGTGTTCCACCTGTCAGTCAACGAACTTCGCTCGGCCGTCGTCACCTCGTCGATGTCGCCCGGCGTGAACGCCTACCTCTTTGCCAACATGTACGGCGTAGCAAAGCGCGTAGCCGCGTCCTCCGTCCTCATCGCGACGGGACTGTCGATCCTGTCGATCTGGTTCTGGCTCAGCGTTCTGCCTTGACCGGCATCACGCGGGCGTCACCCCGCGCAGCCGTTCCGACCGCCGCCGCAAAATCTCGACCGACGACAAAAGTCCGATCGATACAACGACCAGAATTGTCGCCACCGACAAAATCGCAGGGCTGATCTGTTCGCGGATACCGTTCCACATCTGCCGCGGGATCGTCTGCTGATCCGGGCCGCCGATGTACAGGATCGCCACCACTTCGTCGAACGAAGTGACGAAGGCGAACAGCGCCCCTGAAACCACGCCCGGCAGGATCAACGGCATGATGATCTTGAAGAACGTCGTGCGTGGATTGGCCCCAAGCGAAGCTGCCGCACGAGACAGCGAATGGTCGAACCCGACAAGCGTAGCGGTGACGGTGATGATCACGAACGGAATTCCCAGCATCGCGTGCGCCATGATCACGCCGACATAGGTGTTGGTAAGCCGCCCGCACTTCACATCCAGACCAATTGCCGCCAACGGCGAACAAGGGTTGGAATAGAAAAAGAACATCCCGATTGCCGTGATGATGATCGGCACGATCATAGGCGAGATCAGAATTGCCATGATCAGACGCCGGTAAGGCATCTCAGGCCGTGACAGCCCCAGTGCAGCCAGCGTGCCCAACCCTGTCGCAAGAATGGTCGACCAGAAACCAACGATGACCGAATTCTTCGCCGCCCTCACCCAGGTCGCGTTTTGCCACACGTCCGACCACCACGAACTATCCCGTGCCGCGTCTGGCGCCTGCATCCCGAAGGTAAGCAGCAGATCATACCAGCGCATCGAATATCCGGTGGGATCGAAGTGCAGCATCTTCGTCGTGAAGGTGAAATAGGGCTCCGCGTTGAACGACAGCGGAATCACGATCAGGATCGGCGCCATCAGGAACAGGAAGATCAGCGCACAGATCACCTTGTAGGTGAGATGCCAGGTCCGTTCGAGCGGCGTTGCGTAGACTGGAAGCGCCATCTGATTATCCGAGCTTGAGGTTGTCGATGCCGACCAGACGGTCGTAGAGCCAGTAAAGGATAAGGACACAGATCAGCAGGAGCGAGGCAATCGCCGCCGCCAGCGACCAATTGGCCTTGGACATGTGGAACGCGATCATGTTGGAAATCAGCTGCCCATCCGCGCCGCCGACCAAGGCCGGGGTGATATAGTAACCAACCGCCAGAATGAAGACCAACAGCACACCGGCACCGATCCCAGGCAGGGTCTGCGGAAAATACACTCGGCGGAATGCCGTCCAGCTTGTTGCGCCCAAGGAACGGGCCGCCCGCACATAGGTAGGCTTGATGGTGCGCATCACCGAATAAAGCGGCAAGATCATGAACGGCAGCAGGATATGCGTCATCGCTACGATCGTCCCCGTCTGGTTATTGATCATCGTGATGCGCCCGTCGTCGCCGATGATACCCAGCGCGACGAGGATGTTGTTGATTACGCCTTGCTGCTGCAAAAGCACCATCCACGAGGTCGTCCGCACCAGAAGCGACGTCCAGAACGGCAGAAGCACAAGGATCATCAGCAGGTTCGACTTGGACAAGGGCAAGGTCGCCAGCAGATGCGCTATCGGAAACGCCAACAACAGGCAGATACCAGTGATCAGTGCCGACAGAATGAAGGTCCGACCGAACAGGTACACATATATCCGCTCGTTGTCTGGCGCCCGCGCCATTTTTCCCGCGTCGTCACGTTTGAAGTCGGTCGCCAACAGGTAGAAGTCGGTGGTCATCGTCCCGGCGGAAGCGCGCATGGCCTCCCACACAGCGGGGTCAGCCCACTTCTTGTCCATGGCTACGACAGAGTCGGTAAACGGCGGCTCCAACGTCTGTGCTTTGCGCGCAGAGGAGGTGAACAGCGACCGCGTTCCAGGCAGCACATAGTTGATGCGCGTCCCGACCGAACCCTGCGCCTTGACCTCCTGCAATTGCTTCAGGTCGGCAGCCAGCGCAGCATAGGCCGCCTCATCCGGCGCTGTGCCTTTGGGGTTGGCGCTGAACCAACCCACAATATTCTGCATCACCGGAATTTCGGTGTTGGTGTCGATATCGCGAAAACTCACGAAATCCGGGTTATTGAGCGACCGCGACAGCAAGATGCCGATCGGCATCACGAAGGTCAGCAGCACGAATGCCAAGAGCGGCAACACCAGAAAGAACGCCCGCCATTTCGCTTTGCGCTGTGCAGCTGCCAATGCGGCCTTCAGCGGCTTTCCATCAGCAGTCGTCAGCAATCCAGCAGCGGCCATCGTATCAGTCATCGGCAGGTCCTTGCAGGTGAGGGCCGAGCGCCCGGTCGTCATGCAATGGCGGGCCACACCACCGGGCATGGTCCGTCAGGGATCGGCGCGACGGCATAGCCGCCGCGCCAGACCTCAGATCAGTTGGCTGCGAGCCAGGCGTTGAACTTTTCGTTCAGTTCGCCGTCGTGGTCGACCCAGAATTCATAGGAGGACGCCAGAGCGTTCTTCATGTTGTCCGGGTTGGTCGGCATGTAGGGCGCCATGTCGGTCTTGCCATCGTTGTACTTGCCAACGAGAGCCGAGGACGATTTACGGGCCGGACCGTAGGCGATCCACTTGGCCTGGTCTGCCAGACGCTGCGTGTCGGTCGAGAACTTCACGAACTCCATCGCCGCATCCTTGTTCGGTGCGCCCTTCGGCACGACGAACAGGTCGTACTCATAGACCTGACCATCCCATACGGTCTGGAACGGTTTGCCTTCTGCGACAGCCGCCGCAAAGATACGGCCGTTGTAAGCAGTGGTCATAGCCACTTCGCCATCAGCCAGAAGTTGCGGCGGTTGCGCGCCAGCTTCCCACCAGACGGTGTCCTTCTTGATCTTGTCGAGCATCTTGAACGCACGGTCGACGCCTTCCGGGGTCGCCAGTGTCGTGTAGACGTCAGCTGCCGGAACGCCATCAGCCATCAGAGCCATTTCGAGGTTGGCCTTGGCGCCCTTGCGCATGGCGCGCTTGCCGGGGAATTTCTCCAGGTCGAAGAAGTCGGCAATGGTCGTCGGGCCTTCCGGGAACTTAGTCGTGTCGTATGCGTAGACGGTCGAGAACACGATCGTTGCAACAGCACAATCGGTCAGAGCGCCCGGCAGGAAGTCGTCTGCAGCAGCGGTGCCGTCCGGCGCGGCCGGAAGCGATGCCGGATCAATCGGCTCAAGCAGGCCTTCGTCGCAAAGACGGATGGCGTCGGCATATTCCACGTCGGCCACGTCGGTGGTCACGTTGCCAGCTTCGACTTGCGCCTTGACTGCCGGAGCCGGGTTATCGGCGTCGACCGAGATCACGTTGATGCCGGTCTGAGCGGTAAAGGGCTTTTGATAGGCTTCGACCTGGCTGGTCGTATAGGCGCCACCCCACGACATGACGGTCACGTCGGCAGCCGAGGCCACCGAAGCGATGCCCGTCAGGGCGGTGGTGAGGATCAGGAACTTCTTCATAAGGTTAACTCCCTTGTTGAGTGGTGTTTTTGGCCGGTGCCCGCTTGTGCTTGCGGTGTTCGGTCCGAAGAGCAGCCTGTGCGATCTGCTCCCCTACAATCCGGATGGCTCATGCCGGGTCTAGAGCCCGCGCATCCTGAGGATGCCATCCGACATTGATCTTCTGGCCGGGCGTCAGTTTCGTCTGTCCCAGCGTGTTACGCATCTTCATCACGAAATCATCGCTGCCCGCCACCTTGAGACGCGCGCGAAGAATGTCGCCCATATAGACCACTTCTCGCACTTCGGCGCCAATAGTATGTGCGCCTGCTGGCATCATCTCGGGCTTGAACTCTACCCGTTCCGGTCGGATCGACACCAGCGTCTGCTGGCCCTTTTCACGTATGTTCACAGCCGTTGCATCGATCAACTCGCCCGTCGACAGCCGCACCAGCGCCTTCGCGCCATCCAGTTGCTCGATGGTCCCCGGCAGCTTGTTGTTCTCGCCGATGAACTGCGCCACGAAGCTGTTCTTCGGCCGCTCGTACAACTCATCTGGAGCGTCAAGCTGCTGGATCACCCCGTCGTTGAAGACCGCAACCCGGTCCGACATCGTCAGCGCTTCGCCCTGATCGTGGGTCACATAGACAACAGTAATGCCAAGACGATCGTGCAAGGCCTTGATTTCAAACTGCATATGCTCGCGCAACTGCTTGTCCAGCGCGCCCAGCGGCTCGTCCATCAGCACCAACTCCGGATCAAACACCAGAGCGCGCGCCAAAGCGATACGCTGCTGCTGCCCACCGGAAAGCTGCGCGGGCCGACGATTGGCGAACGTGCCCATCTGCACCATGTCGAGAGCGCGCTTGATCTTAGCTTCGCGGTCCGAACTGCTCATCCCACGCACTTCCAACGGGAAAGCCAGATTCTCGCCAACCGTCATATGTGGAAACAGCGCGTAGTTCTGGAACACCATGCCGATGCCGCGCTTGTGCGGCGGCACCAGATTGATGTTGCGTCCCGCCAGCCGGATCTCGCCGTGAGTCGCGGTCTCGAACCCGGCAAGCATCATCAGGCAGGTGGTCTTGCCGGACCCTGACGGCCCGAGCATCGTCAGAAACTCTCCCTTGCCGATATTGAGGTTCAGGTTTTTGACGACCAGAGACACGCCGTCATAGCTTTTCTGGACCTGATCAAACTCAACGAAAGCCGTGTTACCGGCGGCGGCGGATGCGTTCAATGTTCGGTTTCCCCGTCGTAACTTTTATTTGTCTTGCCCGTGTCGTAATGCAAGGGCGCCCCATCCAGCAACAGTTTTTGAGCATCAGCGTCCTTCACAAAAGCATAGCCTACGCTTTCGGTTCGACGCCGCTCATTGACCGGTCGCAGGGTAACATTATTCCGATCTGGCACTCGTCAGCGCAAGGATAATCCGCAGAAGGGCCGAACACTGCGACACTTAGGCTGTTTTGTCTGGGCCGACTGCTGTTAGCGCCCAACATTTGAGCGGTAAAACAAGGAGCAGATTTCGCTTACTTCGCCAGCGGATAACCAAGTTTAGTCAGGTCAGCTGATGAATATTCCTGCAGTCTGCGGTTGCTTTCGGCGTACCGACCGGCGAATCGCTCGTTTACGTAGCGACTCACCGGCTTTGACTTGCCGCCGATTCTATTACCCAGAGTTGAGCGCGAGAACTTGTTGACTGCCCTGTAGGCAATCCAACCCAGCGGACCAAAGTCGATCATCGGCTCATGGTCGAAGTCGTTCTTGCGGAAATGGTTGATGCGGCGGATCAGCGGCACCACGAACTCCTTCGCGCCATAGGTCGCGTTGGAATAGTCCACCTTGTCGGCATCCGTCTGCACTCCGGTCAACGCGCGCAGCCCCCGCACGATGGCCCTGGGATCGCGGATCAGCAACTCCATCGGGTGAACCATCACATGCTCCTGCCCGAAGAGCCGCACATAATGGCCCACGAACTTGTCGAACTCGTAGAAGTCAGGATCGAACCCATAGTTGCCGATCACCGTCCTCCCCGCGAAAAACTTCGCAAAGGGCATCGTCCCGCCAGCTTGCAGATACTGCATGTAAAGAGATGGCAGCAGACCAAGCTGCTCGCGGATCGAAATCATCACGCTGGCTTCGGGAAAGGTCTCCTTGAGTCGTTCTGCAATCAGCGCCCCATCCCGTCCGCCAATGTAGGGCTGTCCCGACAGGATCTCGGACGAAATCACCGGCACAAGATCCTTGCCGAACCTGGCATGCTTTTCTTCGGCAAGCGCCCGCACAGAAGCGGCATCATAAGAATAAGGGCCGGGCTGGAAGATCAGCCTGTCAATCTCGACATGATCAAAGATCGGCGCAAACCCGTGCTCCGGGATGAAAAGCCGCCTCTGCATCCAGGTCGTGCCAGTCTTGTGGTATCCGGGGTGTAGTAAAGGCGTCATGTCAGGTCCGAAAATCTCAACTCAATAAATGCCGGGGCTTCAACTTGGCGGTTACGAAAACAATGGGCCAATTTTGAGGCGAAAACCTAATCAATATCGAAACAATTGCAGCAGTTACCGCGCTAGGGGAAGAGAGTGGTGCGGTTGAAAGGACTCGAACCTTCACGGGGGTTAGCCCACAGCGACCTCAACGCTGCGCGTCTACCAATTCCGCCACAACCGCACTCTCTTGCGAGGTCTCCCCCGCTGAGGTGACGCGCTTCTAGCCGAGCCGATGCACGATGAAAAGAGGAAAAATCTGCCCTCTTTGCCTTGCGCCAGACTGATTGGACCCAACCCGTCAGGCGGTGGTTGCAATCCCGCGCAAGCCCGCCCAACTTGCGGCCAGCGAGGTCACGATGGTCGAATGGATCTACAGCAAGGGGCTCGTCCCTTACGAAACCGCCCTTCACGAAATGGAGGCGCGTGTCGCCGCCATTTCCGAAGGCTCTGCCGATGAGGCGATTTGGTTTCTGGAACACCCGCCACTCTACACCGCTGGCACGTCTGCTCGCCGCGAGGATCTGACCGACCCGGACCGCTTCCCCGTGTATGAGGCGCGGCGTGGCGGACAATATACATACCACGGCCCCGGCCAGCGCGTCGCCTACGTGATGCTCGACCTAAGCAAACGCGAGAAGGACGTGCGCTGTTTCGTCCGCCACCTCGAGCAATGGATCATCGCCGCCCTCGCCGAATTCAACGTCAAAGGCGAAATCCGTGATGGTCGCGTCGGTGTCTGGGTCACACGGCCCGACAAGGCGCCAAATCTCGACGGCACGCCGCGCGAAGACAAGATCGCCGCTATCGGTGTGAAGATTCGCCGCTGGGTCTCGTTCCATGGCATTTCCATCAACGTCGAACCCGACCTGAGCCACTTCGACGGCATCGTCCCCTGCGGCATCCGCGAGCATGGCGTCACCAGCCTTGTGGACCTTGGCCTGCCGGTGACGATGGACGATCTCGACAGCGCCCTGCGCTCCACCTTCGACCGTACGATGAGCGGAACCTGCGCGATCGCGTGACGAGGTATCCTTCGCCGCCCTCAGTCATTTCCTGCCCAAAAAACGCTGAGACAACGCGCCGCCTTGCTGAGCTGCCCCCGCGCATGATCCAGATCAATGTGCAGCCTTAGCCGGGGTCTCAATGCTGCACCCGGTGATTCTCACAAGGTTCGGACCATGCTCAAAACGCTTTATCCCCTCGCCCTCATCGCTCTGGTTTCGCCGGTCTACGCAGCCGGTGACGCTGCCAAGGGCGAAAAAGAGTTCAACAAATGCAAATCCTGCCATTCGATCGTGGCAGATGACGGCACCGCAATCATCAAGGGCGGCAAGGTCGGCCCGAACCTCTACGGTGTCATCGGCCGCACGGCAGGCACTTACGCAGACTTCGCTTATTCCGACGTGATGAAGGAAGCCGGCGCCAAAGGTCTGGTGTGGAGCGAGGAAGCGCTTGTCGCCTACCTGCCGGATCCCAACAAGTTCCTCGAAGAAAAATCGGGCGACGCCTCCGGCAAGACCAAGATGACCTTCAAGCTTGCCAAGGGCGCCGAAGACGTCGCCGCCTATCTGGCTTCTGTCGTCAAGTAAGGCCAAGCCGCTCTCAGGGTGAGGCAATTTTTCCTGCCTCACCCCTCCATCTTGGATTGCCCATTCGACAACGGCCAATTAATACGGGGTCGGAGCCCGGTGCACGCCTGTTCGCGCCGGACGCAGGAATGGGAGATCAGCATGGCCGACGCAGCCGTACATGGCCACGACGAACATGGACATCCGGGA
>JBATMT010000027.1:0-3653 GCA_049289975.1 Paracoccaceae bacterium
GGCTCATACAGGAATGCGCCCGCCACCCTCAACGCCAGTTCCGCGCCGTGACGGGCGCGGATCAGGTCGAGCATCATGTCGAGGCAGGGCGCGGCGCCCCCGGTCGTCATCATCCGGCCCGAGATCACATAGCGGTCGCGCAGCACGTTGATGGCCGGAAAACGGCTGGTGAACAGTTCGAGATCTTCCCAGTGGGTCGTGGCGGCGCGGCCATCGAGGAGCCCGGCACGCGCCAGAAACCAGTTGCCACCATCGACGCCGCCCATTGCCTTCAACTGCGGCGCAAGACGCCGCAGGCGCGACAGGAGATCGGGCGTTGTCTGTTCTTCCAGCCGGAATCCCGCGACGATCATCAGCACGTCATAGTCGGCCCGGTCGCCCAGAGGCTGCGTCGCCACCCCAAATCCGGCAGTCAGTGCCACCTGACCCCCGGCGGGCGAGAGATATTGCCACGTAAACAAAGTCCGCCCGGCACGGCGATTTGCGGCCCGCATCGGATCGACACAAGCGGCAAGCGAAAAGGCATTGCTCTCCTCCATCAACAGGACAGCGACGGCGAGAGGACTCGGATCCGGAGTGAAGATGCTCTTTTCGGTTTTCATCAATTTCCTTCGTATTTCGGTAAACTCTTGCTGGCAAGCCAGAGCTTGCCCTTGCGCTTTCGGGCTGACTGCGGGACTGTGGGAAAAAAGCTGACCAGCGGGCAATTTTTCCCGCCATCAGAGCAGGATCGGTACATCATGAGAACGCGACGCGGAGGGTTGCTCTTCGCCACAGTGGCGATTCTTGCCTTGGTTTCGTGCAAGCCCGAGGCGGGCGGCAAGCTGGAACCGGTCGGGCAGCAGCGGACAGACATGCTGCATGCGGCCTGCATCAAGAGTGGCGGCAACTATATCCGGCAGGGCAGCAGCGCCGCCTTCTACTGCCTGAACGCCACGAAGGACGCGGGCAAGACCTGTTCGGCCGCCGGCAATTGCCAAAGCGGCTGTCTGGCGCGGTCGCACACCTGCGCACCGGTCAAGCCGCTTTTGGGGTGTAATGCGATCCTGACCAGCGAAGGCACGGAGGTGATGCAATGCGTCGAGTGATGGTGCTTGCGCTTCTGGCTTTGGTCGCCTGTACGCCCGCACCCAAGGGGCCGTCGGGCTATCGCGATCCGTCACGGATGATCGCCTCGGCTGCGCTGTTCGATCCGGGGCGGTTCGCCGGACAGTGGACCACCGTCGCGGCGTTTGGTGGCGACGCATCCTGTGGCCGCCTGACAGAAGATTGGACGGCTGGCGCGAGCGGCTATGCGATCAAAGGCACGACCTGCAATGGCGGCAAGCTCTACAGCTTCACGACCACTGGCAAGCTGACCGGGCCGGGGCGTATCGTGCGCAGCGAGCACGGCAGGCCGGTGGAGCTTTGGGTCCTGTGGGTCGATGCCGACTACCGGATTGCGGCGATCGGGACACCGGACGGGGCGATCGGTCGGATCATGTCGCGCGATCCGGCACCACGTGCCGATCTGTTCACGGCGGCGCGCGAGATTCTGGACTTTAACGGATACGACATTCGCCAGCTTCGGCAGATGCAATAAGCCCGTCACTCTTGTCCTTCTTCTGCTTCCTTGCGCAAACGCGCGAGGAGCGAGGGAAAGTCACGCGCGCCGATGACGGCCTCGCGCACCAGCCAGTCGAAATGCGCGGCCATCGCATCGACACGGGCCGTGTCGCGGAACACGAGGTAGTTCCGCCCCAGATAAAGCGCAGCCAGCAGCGGCCCGAAAACCGTGACCGGAGCCGAGAACAGGCAGCGCGCGTCAAAGACATAGAGCCGCAATGAGGGGTAAAGCTGGGCATAAAGCTGCCCCAACCTGTCGATCTGGTCGATCCGCACCTGCCGGGGCAGGCCGCGATAATAGCCCTCGGCACGGGCAAAGGCCTCGAGTTCGTGGAGGGGCAGGGCGATCTCATAGTCCGACCGCGCGGTGCGCATCCAGTTGAGGTGATCTTCGCTGGCGCCAATGGCCTGATCAATGGTGCGCCCAAGGTGCGGTGCATATTCCCAACGCATGACATCTTGTGACTTGAGCATGTCGGGCAGCGTCGCCGGAACATGGCGGATCTTGTAGCCCGCCGCCTCGCGGTGCCACGCAAAGATCGTATCGTCGATGAGCGCGCGCGGCGCTTCGGTCAGGGTGATGGCGGCGGCCATCAGGTCGGCCACCGGTTCAGGCCGGTCTGCAAGACCGAGGAGCCAGTCGGACGACACCGACAGCGCCGCAGCCGCCGAGGCCACAAGCTGACCGTTCGGAAGCCGGTCGCCGGTGTCCGACAGCAACTGCGTCACAGTCGAGCGATCAACGCCTGTGAGGCGGGCAAGGCCGCTCTTGCTGACGCGCCGTTCCTCCATCGCGCGACCAAGGCGGTCACGGAACAGGGCGGCGCGATGTGATTTGTTGACTAAATTCACCATCTGCTGACTTAAAATAATGATGTTGATATTATGTTGCGAATGTTCAGGATTTTCTTTCCTGTGGCAAGGCGTAATTTAAGGAGACAAAACAACATATTCGGAGCTTACCTTGACCGCCCGTGACCAAGGATCTGTCGATTGGCCCACCTTGCTGTTGCTGATTGCCTGTTACGCGGTCTGGGGTCTGGGCATCACGTGGCTCAGCACGATCTGGCTTCCCCTGGCGATCGTTGTCACCGCCGTTGCCGTCACGCTTCATTCGTCATTGCAGCACGAGGTGTTGCATGGCCATCCGTTCCGTATCCGGCTTTTGAACGAGGCGACGGTGTTCCTGCCGCTGGGGCTGATCTTTCCCTATGGACGTTTCCGCGACAGCCACCTTGCCCATCACCGGGACGAGTTTCTGACCGATCCTTACGATGACCCGGAATCGAACTTTCAGGACCCGGAGCTGTGGGAGCACATGGTGCGCCCGATACGCTGGCTGCTGCGGTTCAACAATACGCTTCTGGGGCGGATGGTTGTGGGGCCGATGATCGGGGCGATCATCTTCGTGGCCAAGGACATCCGGTCGATGGCGCAGGGCGACAGGGCGATCTTGCGCGATTACCTGCTGCATCTGGTCGGGCTGATCATCGTCGCGCGGATCGTGCAGGGATCTGACATGCCGGGCTGGGCCTATCTGGTGTCCGCCTATGTCGGCATGTCGATCCTGAAGATCCGGACGTATCTCGAGCATCGGGCCCATGATCTGGCGCGCTGCCGGACGGTGATCATCGACGGGGGTGTGATCTTGCCGTTCCTGTTTCTGAACAACAACCTGCACGTCGTTCATCACGCAAAGCCCACGGTGGCATGGTACAGGCTGCCGGCGCTTTACCGTGCCAACCGCGAAGAATACCTCCGCCGCAATGAGGGCTATCGGTATGGCTCTTACGGCGAGGTTTTCCGTCGGTATTTCTTCCGTGCCAAGGACCCGGTTCCGCATCCGAACATGCGCTCGCGCTGAGGGCGGCAGGCGAGAGGGCTTCCCGCCCTCTCGCGCTCTCCCGGGGGGTATTTGTCGTCGGAAAATGAGCCGGTCAGGCAACGTGCCGGAAGGTCGGGACCGGGCCTGAATTGTCGAAGAACGGCACAGAGGCGGGCGTGGGCAACGGTGCGTCGGGGGCGAGCCCTTCGAGGTAGGCTGACAG
>JBATMT010000028.1:0-6722 GCA_049289975.1 Paracoccaceae bacterium
TCGTGCGGCCCACGCCCGCCGCTCAGGGTGCGGTGGTGATGACTGCTGCCCGTGCCTCTGCCTTGGGCGATTGGCTGAAAACCAACTGGGTCTATGCGATTTCGGCGATCTCGCTGGCCTTGGCGGGCGTTTTCTTCGTTCAGTATGGCATGGAAAAGGGGTTGCTGCCGCCCGCAGCGCGGGTCGGCATGGCGTTGCTTTTCGGTCTGACTCTGGTGGCTGCGGGAGAATGGTTGCGCCGCCGGTCGGGGGATGGGCCGGACGCAACGACTGCCAATCTGCCCTCTACTTTCGCCAGCGCCGGGATCGTGTCGATGTTTGCCGGGATCCTTGCTGCCCGCCAGCTCTACGGGTTGATCGGCGTCGAGACGGCCTTTGCCGGACTGGTGGCCGTTGCCGCCCTCTCGGTACTGGTTGGCTGGTTTTATGGGCCATTCCTTGCGGCAGTGGGCCTGATCGGCGCTACTGTTGCCCCCTTCATTGTAGGCGGATCAAGCGACGCGGCCTATTGGCTTTATGGCTATTTCGCCCTGATCTGCGCTGCCGGATTGGCAATAGACGCCATGCGCCGTTGGGCATGGCTGTCCGTTCTGGCGCTGGCTCTGGCCTACGGGGGCGGGCAACTGGTCCTTATGGCGTCAGGGGGGGAAGGCTGGTTCTTCCTGTTCCTGACTGCCATTGCACTGCTTGCCGTGCTGGTCCCCTGTCGGAGCCTTAGCCCCGATCAGGGCGGCCCAATGCTGTCGGAAGCCGTATGGGCGCGTGGGGCAAAGGGATGGCCGTTGTTCCCGGCGCGTATTGCTGCGGGCAGCATTGCCGTCTCGAGTTTCGGGCTTGCGATGACGGCCGGGCAGGTGCCATCGGAAGGGATCATGGCGTTCTTTTGCCTGACGCTTCTGTCGGGTGCCTTGATATTCTGGTCGGCCCGGGCGCGTGCGCTGTCAGATCTTGCGGCTCTTCCTGCGGCAGGATTTATTGCACGACTGGTGTTGGAAGGAACAGACGGCTGGCCACTGGCGTGGGACTATTCCGAAAAGATGCTCAGTCTGCGGGCGCCTGAAGTCGCGCCGCCGATGACAGTGGCAATGCTTTTGGGTCTCGCGGCAGCATTGACGCTTCTTGCGGCATGGCGAAGCGGGCGAGGATCTGACCATCGGGCCATATGGGCAGCGGGTGCGGCTTTGATTGCGCCGGTATCGGCTGTTGCGCTTGAACTGTTCTGGGCGCCGTCGCTGGTGATTGGCGCATATCCGTGGGCGCTGCATGTCATCATTCTGGCGGCTGTCATGGCCTTTCTTGCCACCCGGTTTGCGGCAGCAGATGGCGAAGACAAGCGTCGTGCAGCCTATGCGACTCTGGCAACGCTTTCGCTTATTGCGCTGGCATTGTTCCTGATCCTGACCAAAGGCGCGCTTACGCTTGCACTTGCCGCACTCGTGCTGGTGGCGGCAGCGCTTGACCGCCGGTTCCGCCTGCCAGAGATGACTTATTACATTCAGGCCGCAGTTGTCGGCCTGAGCTGGAGACTTGTGGTCGACCCCGGTTTGCCTTGGGCGATAGACGAGGCGGCCCTGTGGGAGGTGATTGTCTCCTATGGCGGTGCGGCAGCGGCGATGGTCGGCGGACTGCGGATACTGGATGGTTTGGACAGGCGTAATGCGCGGGTTTTTCTTGAGTCTGCCGGTGCGGCTTACGCGGCGCTTTTTGCCAATGTCCTGATTACGCGCTGGCTGACTGACGGCGCGTCCGAGCCTTGGGTCTTGTCCCATTGGGCGCTGACGCTGAACGCGATGCCATGGCTGATCCTCGCGCTAACTCAACTTTACAGGCTTCAACTTGGCGGCGCGTTGCGGTGGCTTCGCTGGGCCATCGCTGCGGTTGGTGGACTTATGGCGTTGGCGGGGATCGGCTCGGCGGCGACGGCAGCCAACCCGCTTTTCGGGCTTGCCTTCGGCGGCAAGGAGGGGCTGGTCTATGGCCCGCCCGTGCTGGATACGCTGCTGGTTGCCTATGCACTTCCCGGTGTTTTGTTGCTTGCAGCACTTCGCTGGCTTGGTCATCTTCCGCCAATCCTGCGCTATGGGATGATCACCCTGGGATCCGCCCTGATAGCTCTGTATGCGGGCCTCGAGATACGCCGGTTCTGGCAAGGTGATGACCTGTCGGGCACGTATGTGTCGCAAGGCGAGTTGTACAGTTACACCATCGCGCTTCTGGTGATAGGGGCAGGGTTGCTCTATCAGGCCATCGCGCGAAATTCGGTCATGCTCCGCCGTGCTGCGATGGCGGTAATCGGGCTGACAGTTGCCAAGGTCTTTTTTATTGACGTGGTCGGATTGACCGGTCTGACGCGCGGGTTTTCCTTGCTTGCGCTTGGCCTCTCAATGGCAGGGCTTGCATGGCTCAATCGGTGGGCGGCAGGGCGGCAGGTTGGCGATCAGCCACCAGAGTAGACTGGCGAACGGCGATCAATCCAGGCCGACAGCCCTTCAAGCGTGTCACCGCTGCGGGCGGCAATGGCGAACTGCTCTTGTTCGATCTTGAGGCCCTCAGAGATCGGCACATTGAGCCCGCGTGTCGCGGCCGACAGGATGCGCGCGATAGTCTGCGGCGAATGGCGCAAGATCCTTTCTGCCAGCGCGCGGGCGGCTTCCAGGAGCTTGGCGTGCGGCACGACAGTATTGACGAGACCAATTGCCAAAGCGTGGTCTGCGCTGAAGCTGTCTCCGGTCAGCAGCAGTTCTAGCGCGCGTTTGCGCCCTGCAAGGCGTGGCAACCGCTGGGTCCCGCCAAAGGTGGGCGGTATGCCGATAGCTACCTCAGGTTTCGCAAAACGCGCATGTTCCGAGGCAATTGCAAGGTGGGCCGCTTCGGTAATCTCGCAGCCACCCCCGTAGGCGAGTCCATTGATGGCCACGATGAAGGGCTTTGGAAAGGCCTCGATGCGGGCGGTCATTCGCTGACCACGACGGACGAAATCGCGCATTGCAATGTCTGCGCCCTGCCTGAGGCTGGCGGTGAATTCCGGGATGTCACCTCCCGCCGAAAAGGCTCGGCCGGCGCCGGTCAGGATTACAGCACGGATCGTGTCGTCAGCCTCGATGCGGTCAAGTTGGTCCAGAAGCGCATCGTTGGTCGCATAGTTGAGAGCGTTCAGCTTTTCCGGTCGATTGAGCGTGAGGATGGCTGTCGGTCCGTCGCAGTAAGAAAGTATCAGGTTTTTCATTGCAATCTCCTGTCTGGTTGACAAGAGGTAGGGAGGGTATAGTGGTTTATACACTCACTAGGCAGTATACCAATGACGACTGGGTCAACGACAACGACGTCAACGCGGGCGCGGATCATTCAGGCAGCAAGCAATCTGTTCTATGCAGAAGGGATACGCGCTGTCAGTGTTGATGCCGTTGCCGAACGGGCGGGAGTGACGAAGAAGACGCTCTACTATCACTTCCGTTCAAAGGATGAGCTTGTCGAAGCCTACCTTGTCGCGCGCGACAGTCCAAACCTCGCGGCGTTCGCTCGATGGTTCGATCGGGCCGAGGGGGCGTTGCCGGAGAGGGTTGCGGCCGTTTTTCTCGCGATCGGTCGGCAGGCGCGCAACAAGAACTGGAAGGGATGCGGGTTTCTGCGGACGGCGGCGGAACTGGCCAATATGCCGGGTCATCCAGCGATCAAGGTTGGTGCGGCGCACAAGAAACGCGTTGAAGACTGGTTTGCGGCTTGTCTGGCCGAGGCAGGCTTGTCAAACGCTGTCGTGCTGGGACGCCAGTTGCGTTTGTTGATGGACGGGCTTTTCTCGGCGCTGTTGTTTCACCGCGACCCGGCCTATGCCGAGGCCGCTGCCGACGCAGCGCGGCGACTTGTCTTGAGCACGTCGGGAGGTGATCAGCGCAGTTTGGGGACGCCGTCAGAATCTTTTGTGGGTTCGACAACGGCATAGCGCATGCCCTGACCGATACGATGCGCAAGTGCTGACCATTGCGCGGCCGTCTCGGGCGCCAGATTGCGCTTCAGCACGCTGTCAAAAAGCCCCAGCCACGGATCGAACATGCCGGGTCTGACGTTCCCGGCGTCGCGGTGAACCTGCATCGGGTTGCCGTCATAGCCGCGTTCCAGAAGGATGGCGTTGCGCCAGAAGCTGGAAATTTTCGCTTCATGCTTTGGCCAGTCCCTGACATGCGCGGCAAAGACCGGACCGAGGCCGGGGTGCTGGCGGACTGCCGCGTAGAAGTCTGTGACAACGCGGTCGATCTCTTCGTGGGTTATGTCGAAGCGGGGCGGTATGGCGGGCATGTGTCGGTATCCTTCGTCGCAAACCTGATCGGATTTGGCACCGAAGGCAACCGGGCGGAGTGTCTCATGGGAATGGCTGACCTGCGAGGGGCGGGATCATGTCGCCGGACACGAGATTGGTGAGCACGGTACGAACCACTGGAAGACGCGCAGAAGGGGCCAACATGTAGTCGCGCAGAATTGGGAGGACGCGGCTGTCGGATTGATACATCGGCGTGAAGATCGCGCTCATCCCCTGATAGGCTCTTACATGCCAACGGCGCATTGCTGCGTAGGCTGGAAGCGCCTCGGCAACTGGCAAACGCAGCGCCCTAGCCAGAGCCAAAGCATCGAGCATTGCCATGTTCGCCCCTTGGCCCAGTTGCGGACTGGCGCGGTGAGCGGAATCTCCGACAAAGGCCAGGGCGGGAGCAAAGGGTTGGCGCAAGGTGCCATGAGTATAGCGAGCCGAAACCATCTGATCATGGTTTGCAATCGTGGAAAGGAACGGCTCGATCTCTGGCCACAAGCGGATCGCATCGTCTTTCCAAGCCGCAAGCGGGCTGGATTGCCACATCGGCAGATGGCTGACCGGTAGTGACCAGAAGATCGCAGCGATGGGGGTCGGGTCAAAGGGCGCGCGTCCAATAGGGAGGATTCCGATCATGTGATCAGCCCGCAAGTACCTCTGGCGGAGTTCATTGCGCGGGAGAGACGTTGTATTCGGCCACGGAACGGTGCCCCAGATTGCACCGAACTTCAGTGCGCGGGCCTTGAGCGGTGAAAGCGGAGAATTGGTCCCCGAGGCGTCGATCACAAGATCAAAGGGGCCAAAGCCGCGTCCATCGACCAAGTGAAGCCGCCGCTTGTCACCTTCCAATGGCACTGATTGCACGGGGGCTGCCGTGACGACTGGAATACCGAGCGCCTGCACCTTGTCCCACAGGACCTGAAACAGACTGGCTCGATGAAGGGCGATGCCGGGGTCCGTCTTGCGATAGTCTACGTCCAGAACCGTCCGGCCGGAGGAAGCTTCGTGCCCCGCCATGCGGAAGATCGGAGAACCAAGGGCACGCGCCCTGTCACCCACCCCGATGGCGTCGAGAACGGCAAGCCCGACAGGCTGGATCACGAGACCCGAACCAAGCGGTCGCGGCTGGCCAAACCGTTCAAAAAGCGTGACTTCGTGGCTGTCGAGAGCGGCCAGAGCCGCAGCCGAAAGGCCGCCAATTCCGGCGCCGACAATTGCGATCTTCAAACCCATGAATGAGGGATGCCAAGTCATTTTGGTGAAAGCAAGGCTTGGCATCTTCCCCGTCTGGACCAGCGACGCTGTGCCGCGTATAAGGCCGCCATGACGGCGTTTTTCGCGATCATTCACCGAATTACCGGCCCGGCGCGCTGACCTGTCAGTCGCCGGGTTCGACCGCTTTCTCCGGCGCTTGAGCAATCGCGCCGACCCCTTCACGCTTTCCAAGGACTGCCGCCATGTGCGCTGATACGCCTGAACAAACCGGCCCGGACTACCGAACGACAGTTTTCCTTCCTGAAACCGAATTTCCCATGCGCGCGGGTCTGCCGCAGCGCGAGCCTGACTGGCTGGCGCGTTGGGAAAAGATCGGCATCTACGACCGCCTCCGCGAAAAGAACGACCGCGTGCCGTTCACTTTGCATGACGGCCCTCCCTATGCGAACGGCCATCTGCACATCGGCCATGCCCTGAACAAGGTGCTGAAGGACATGGTTGTCCGTAGCCAGCAGATGATGGGCAAGGATGCCCGCTATGTGCCGGGCTGGGACTGTCACGGCCTGCCGATCGAGTGGAAGATCGAAGAGCAGTACCGCGCCAAGGGCCTCAACAAGGATGACGTAGACGTGGTGGCCTTCCGTCAGGAATGCCGCAAGTTTGCGGAAGGCTGGATCGACATCCAGCGCGAGGAGTTCAAGCGGCTGGGCGTGACCGGCAACTGGGCCGATCCCTACCTGACGATGAACTACCATGCCGAGGCGGTGATCGCCGACGAGTTCATGAAGTTCGTCATGAACGGCTCGCTCTATCAAGGCTCCAAGCCGGTAATGTGGTCGCCGGTCGAAAAGACCGCATTGGCCGAGGCCGAGGTCGAATATCACGACCACACCAGCCATCAGGTCTGGGTGCGGTTCAAGCCTCTTGACGGTAAGCTCGACGGTGCATCGGTGGTCATCTGGACAACGACACCCTGGACCATCCCGCAGAACCGCGCTGTCGCGTTCGGTCCGACGCTGTCCTATGGTTTTTATCGCGTGGATGCGCTTGGCGAAAACTCGACGGCGAAAGTTGGCGAACTTTTGGTTCTTGGCGATGCTGTCGCGGAAGGTGTCATGAAGTCTGCGCGGGTCGAAGGCTTCACCCGCGTTCGCGACGTCGCTGTATCTGACTTGTCGGGCGTATTCCTGGCACATCCCTACCG
>JBATMT010000029.1:0-6902 GCA_049289975.1 Paracoccaceae bacterium
CCCCAAACCATTAGTCCAGCGTTGCAATTGACCTTTTCGGGCAATTCCGATAGGTGCACATCACTCGCAATCCGGCGAAAGACTAACACGGGGCGCCCGATCTCAGCGTCCCTTCACCCTTGCGGTCCGACACCGCAACCTGATGGACGTTCATGACGAAATTTTCCGACCTGAAGCTGGACCCGCTGGTCCTCAAAGCCATTGCTGAAGCTGGCTACGAAACCCCCACTCCCATCCAGTCCGGGGCGATCCCGCCCGCGCTAGAAGGCAAGGACGTTCTTGGCATCGCCCAGACCGGCACTGGCAAGACGGCCAGCTTCACGCTGCCGATGATCACGCTTCTGTCGAAGGGCCGCGCCCGTGCGCGCATGCCCCGTTCGCTGGTGCTGGCGCCGACGCGCGAACTGGCTGCGCAGGTGGCCGAAAACTTCGACGTCTACGCCAAGCACACCAAGCTGACCAAGGCACTCCTCATCGGTGGCGTCTCCTTTGGCGAGCAAGACAAGCTGATCGACCGTGGCGTCGATGTGCTGATTGCAACGCCCGGTCGCCTTCTCGATCATTTCGAACGCGGCAAGCTGCTGCTGACCGGCGTCCAGATCATGGTGGTGGACGAGGCCGACCGCATGCTCGACATGGGCTTCATTCCCGATATCGAGCGTATCTTCCAGCTTACTCCCTTCACCCGCCAGACCCTGTTCTTCTCGGCGACGATGGCGCCCGAGATCGAGCGGATCACCAACACCTTCCTCCACTCGCCCACGCGCATCGAAGTCGCCCGGCAGGCCACGACCTCCTCGACGATCGAACAGCGCCTGATCGAACTGGTGCCGACCCGCAAGGATCAGTCCGCCAAGCAAAAACGCGAACTGCTGCGCGCCGTCATCCAATCGGAAGGCGAAGCCTGCACCAACGCCATCCTGTTTTGCAACCGCAAGACGGAAGTCGACATTCTTGCCAAGTCGCTGAAAACCCACGGGTTCGACGCTGCTCCCATCCACGGCGACCTTGAACAGTCACAGCGGACGCGGACACTTGACGGCTTCCGCGACGGATCGCTGCGCTTCCTTGTCGCCTCTGACGTGGCCGCCCGCGGCCTCGACATTCCAGCGGTCAGCCACGTCTTCAACTTCGACGTGCCCAGCCATGCCGAAGACTATGTCCACCGTATCGGCCGCACCGGCCGCGCTGGCCGCAAGGGCGTCGCCATCACCCTTTCGACCCCGTCCGACGCCAAATACCTTGCCGCCATCGAAGCGCTGGTCAAAGAACCGATCCCGCGCGGCGCAATCCCGGATGGGTTTGAACTGTCGGAAGCCGCCCAACGCCCTGCCCGCAAGGAAGAAGACCGCCGCGGCCCGAAACCGAAAGGCCGGGGCGACAAGCGCGAACGTCAGATCAAGCCACATGGTCAGGAAGCATCGACCGTCGCGCTGGACGTGCCGCCAATCGAATCCGCGGTCGCCGCACCCGAGGAAGCCCCTGCCGCAGTGTCTCAGCGTCCCGAACGTCGCGAGCGCCGCAACGAGGGTCGGTCCGACAATCGCCGCGAAAACCGCCCAGAGCGTACGCCAGAAGCCCAGCCCGAGGTTCGCAGCGAACCGCGGAGCGAGTCACGCAGCGATGCACGGCCCGCGCAACGCCACGAACATCGCGAAGATCGTCGTGACGACCGCCGCCGCAACGACCATCACCGTCGCCGCGAGTCAGATGATGAACCTGTCGTCGGCATGGGCGACCATGTGCCGGACTTCCTGATGCGCGGCCTTGCCCGCGTCGAAACTCCGCACAACGACTGAGAAAAACCGACACCGAAAAGCAAAGGGGCGCGCCACAACTGGCAGCGCCCCTTTTGTCGCTTTGTCCCTTTTGTCGCCTTAATCTGCCAGCAGACGGCTGATCACCACGATGACCTCTGGCTTGCGCCCGATCTCCTCGACCGAGACCTGCCGCACGATGCGCTTCATCGCTTCTTCCAGCTTGTCGTCGTCCGCCACGATCTTGCCTGGCGCATTGCCAAGGAACTCGGTCAGGTCGGCCTCGATCTGATCCACGACCGGCTTCCCGGTCACGCCAGTTTCCGGCAGACCCATCAGCTCCACCCAGGCATCGCCCAGCGGCCGGTCATCCTCGTCGACGATCACGGTCACAACCACCAGCCCGTTCAATGCCATGCGGATACGGTCACGGATCACTCCGTCCATCGCCCCGATAAGCACCGAACCATCCAGATAGGTCCGCCCGGTCTCGACATGTTCGACGACTTCGGGCTTTGCACCAGAAAGCGAAATCATCGTCCCGTTGGTCACCACCGCCGAAGGAATACCCTTCGCATTGCCGATCCGCGCATGTTCGCTCAGATGCCGATGCTCGCCATGCATCGGGATCAACATCGCCGGCTGCACCAGATCATGCACCGCCTCAAGGTCCGGGCGGTTGGCATGGCCCGACACATGGTACATCCCGCCAGTGTCGTCGACGATCTTCACACCCTTCTCCGACAGCGCATTCCAGATGCGGATCACGTCACGCTCGTTGCCAGGAATGACCTTCGACGAAAACAGGAACATGTCGCCCGGCTTCAACTCATGGCCCAGATACTTGCCCCGGCTCAACTGCGCGGTGGCCGCACGTCGTTCGCCCTGACTGCCGGTCGCGATCAGCATCAGGTTCTGGCGGGGGACTTCCTCGGCCTGCTCCGGCGTCAGCACCGCCGGAAAGTTGGTCAATATCCCGGTCTGTTGCGCCGCCGTGACCATCTTGTTCATCGCCCGCCCCAAAAGGCAGATCGACCGCCCGGCGGACCGACCGGCCTCGGCCAGCGTTTTCAGCCGTGCGACGTTCGAGGCAAATGTCGTCGCAACCACCATGCCGCCCTCAGCGGCAATCAGCTTCGAAATCGGCTCGGCCAACGAGGCTTCCGAGCGCCCCGGATTGGGCGAAAAGACGTTGGTGGAATCGCACATCAGCGCCCGCACCTGACCCTTTTCCTTGGCAATCCTCAGCCACTCTTCCGGCTCGAAAGCCTCGCCCACAACAGGGGTGCCATCGAGCTTGAAGTCGCCCGAATGCACCACCCGCCCCGCAGGCGTGTCGATGATCAGCGCGGCACTTTCCGGAATCGAATGGCTCAGTGGCACGAACTGAACCGTGAACGGCCCCGCCTCCGTCACCGCCGGACGCGGCCCGACAATGCGGATCTGGTCCGAAGGTTGCCCCGCCTCTTCCATCTTCATCGAGGCAATCGTCGCCGTGAACACCCGCGCATAAACCGGCACGCGCAGCTTGGACCACAGATGGCCCAGAGCGCCGACATGGTCCTCGTGCGCGTGCGTAATGAAGATCGCTTCGATCCGCGACTGGTTCGCCACCAGCCAGGTCACATCGGCCATGATCAGATCAACGCCGGGCGATGTGTCCATGTCCGGGAAGGCCACGCCCAGATCCACGACGATCAGACGCTCCTTGCCCGGAACGCCATAGCCGTAGACATAGCAATTCATCCCAATTTCGCCGGCCCCGCCGAGCGGCATGAAGATCAGGCGTTCGTTGCTCATGTGTTTCCCAATTCCTTGTTATAGTTATGAATAAGGACAAGACCATGCATGGTCAGATCATCCTCGACGCTTTCAAAAACATCCGTGCCTTGCTCAAAGAGCGAAGCCAGCCCACCAGTCCCGATCACCTTCATCGGCCGCTCGCGCTCGATGCGGATCTGCCGCACGATCCCTTCCACCAGACCGACATAGCCCCAATAGATGCCGGACTGCATACAGGCCACCGTATTCGTGCCAATCGCGACCTGCGGCTTTGTAATATCCACGTGAGGAAGCGCCGCCGCCGCCATGTGCAGCGCCTCAAGGCTCAGGTTCACACCCGGCGCGATGACACCACCGATATAGGCACCGTCGACATCGACAACGTCAAACGTGGTCGCCGTGCCGAAATCCACCACGATCAGGTCGCCGCCATGCCGGTCGAACCCGGCCACCGTATTCACCAGCCGGTCCGGCCCCACTGTCGTGCCCTGATCGACACGGGGATTGACCGGCAGCGCGCAGTCGGGTTTGCCCACCACCAGCGGACGGCAGTCATAGTAACGCCCGCACAGGACGCGCAGGTTGAAGACGACCCGCGGCACAGTCGACGAGATGATCGCGGCATTGATCCGCACATCCAGTTTCGCCGCCTCGATCAGCGTGGACAGCCAGACGAAGTATTCATCCGCCGTGCGCTGATGCTGGGTGGCTATCCGCCAGGTGCCAAGCGCCTGCTTCCCGTCCCAGACCGAAAAGACCGTATTCGTGTTGCCGCAGTCGATGCACAGAAGCATGGAAAGCTCCTTCAGAAGAAAATATCTGCGGCCGGGATCGTCCGCCGCCCGCCCTCAGTCTGCAAGACCAGCGCACCGTCCTCGGCCAGACTATCGAACCTGCCGGTGATTGTCTCGGTCGTGGTGCGCGCCGCGATGGTTTGCCCCAGCCGCGCCGCCCGGTTCAGCCAGGCCGTGCGGATCGGTCCAAAGCCATAGGTGACCAGTTGCGCCTCCCAGCGGGCGAAGGCCGCCGCCAGATGATCCAGCATCTCGTCTTGTGTCAGGCGCATCCCGGTTTCGCCCAGCACCGACACCGGCTTTGTTGCCCCCGGTTCCACCGCCTCGACCGGCGGAGCGCCAACCAGATTGACGCCGATGCCGATGGCCAGATGGCTGACTTGACCGCCCTGCCCCGCGCTTTCCAGAAGGATGCCAGCCACCTTGCCGCCGTTCAGCAGCACATCGTTCGGCCATTTCAGCCCGATGGTCACGCCCGGCCCGCACAGATCGCGCAGCGCATCCGCCAGAGCCAGCGCCGCGACGAAGCTTCTCAGCGCCGCCGCCGCCGGATCACCCACCGGACGCATCACCAAGGTCGCAGCGAAATTGCCCTCGGGGCTCACCCAGGCTCGACCCCGCCGCCCGCGCGCCGCCGTCTGCCTGCGCGCCATGATCCACGTGGGTTGAGTCAGACGCGGCGCCAATCGCGCCGCCTCCGAATTCGTGCTGTCAACTTCCGCCAGAACATGGCGGGCATAGGCCTCGGGCCAAAGCTCCGGACTAGCGGACAAGAACGTCCGCCGCCGCCGCCGCCGCGCCTTCGATGCCGAACAGGTTCACGACGCCAAGGATCATCACCGCTGCCGACCCGATCAGGAACACCCACTGCACCGCTGGCATCCGGCCATCAAGCGCGTCACGCTCGGTACCGAAGTACATGTAATAGACGATGCGCAGATAGTAGAACGCCCCGATGACCGACGCCACCGCGCCCAGCAGCGCCAACCACGTCATGTTGGCATCCACCGCCGCCTTCAGCACGCCGAACTTGGCAAAGAAGCCCAGCATCGGCGGCACACCCGCCAGCGAGAACATCAGCACCAGCAGCGCCATAGCCTTCAGCGGCTCACGCTTGGAGTAAAGATTCAGGCTCTCGATATCCGTGACCGGCTGGCCGTCCTTCTCCATCGAAAGGATGAAGGCGAAGGTGCCAAGGTTCATGGTCACATAAACAGCCATGTAGATCAGCATCGACTGCACGCCCATCTGCGTCCCCGCCGCCAGACCGACCAGAGCGAAGCCCATATGTGCGATCGACGAATAGGCCATCAGGCGCTTGATGTCGTGCTGGCCGATGGCGGCAATGGCACCAAGGAACATCGACAACACCGCCAGCAGCGCGATGATCTGGCTCCAGTCCGACGAAGCCGAACCGAACGCATCCCACATCACGCGCGCAAACAGCGCCATCGCCGCGACTTTGGGGGCGGTCGCAAAGAACGCGGTGACAGGCGTGGGCGAACCTTCGTAAACGTCCGGCGTCCACATGTGGAACGGCACCGCCGACACCTTGAACGCCAGCCCGGTGATCAGGAACACCAGCCCGAACAGCGCGCCAAGCGACAGGTGACCCGCGTTGATCGTGGCGATGACCCCCGAAAACAGCGTCGTCCCCGTGAACCCGTACACCAGCGATGCACCATAGAGCAGCAACCCCGACGACAGCGCGCCCAGCACGAAATACTTCAGGCCGGCTTCCGTCGATTTGAGGTTATCGCGCCGCAACGACGCCACAACATAAAGCGCCAGAGATTGCAGCTCGAGCCCCATGTAAAGCGCCATCAGGTCGCCCGCTGACACCATCACCATCATGCCGACGACCGACAGGGCGATCAGCACCGGATATTCGAACCGCGCCAGATTGTGGCGGCGCATGTAGTCCTCGCTCATCGCAAGAACCCCCGCCGCCCCCAGAAGCACCGTCACCTTGGCAAAACGCGAAAAGGCATCGACGTGGATCGACCCGCCAAAAGCCGAATACTCGCCGTCATGCGTCAGCCCGATCCAGGCCGCCAGCGCCACGAACACCGCAACCGTTGCCCATGTGATAACCCGCGTCATTGCGTCTTTCGACGTGTAGACCGCGAACATCAGCGCCGCCATCGCGTAAAGCGACAGCAGGATTTCCGGAAGAACGACAGGGAAATCAACTTGTTCCACGACAGACTTCCTTTTAGTGGCTGGCCAGGCTCGCGACCGCATCTGCGGGCACGGCGGCGTGGTAGTGCGTAACG
Source organism: Paracoccaceae bacterium (assembly GCA_049289975.1). Classification (GTDB taxonomy): domain Bacteria; phylum Pseudomonadota; class Alphaproteobacteria; order Rhodobacterales; family Rhodobacteraceae; genus TMP-24. The sequence goes on from JBATMT010000029.1 coordinate 6,610, forward strand.
AGGGCCCCAACCGTGGGACCGATCATATCGGTGACAAGGCTCGGGTAGATCCCAAGCAGCAGCGTCATGGCAATCAGCGGTGCCATGACCAGCTTTTCGCGCGTGGTCACGTCGCCGATGGCCTTCAGGCTGTCCTTCAGGAGCGGCCCCATGATCACCCGGCGGTAAAGCCACAGCGCATAGGCCGCCGACAGGATAACGCCTGTCGTGGCAACCGCAGCAACCCAGGTGTTGACCTGGAAGATACCCATCAGCGTCAGGAACTCACCCACAAAACCCGAGGTGCCCGGCAG
>JBATMT010000030.1:0-5521 GCA_049289975.1 Paracoccaceae bacterium
CCGTACGTCTTTCGATTGAATCTCAACCAGCAGTCATCGGGGCACACCTGGGAGACGCACAAAGCTCTGATGAAGACTACGCCTCCAATCGTTGACTGCGGCGTTCACTATGTTGACGTGATGTGTCAGATCACCGACGCCCGGCCCATAAGGGTGCACGGTATGGGCCTGCGCCTCTCAGACGAGATAGCTGCAGACATGTACAACTATGGTCAGTTTCAGGTGATCTTCGATGACGGCTCCGTTGGTTGGTATGAAGCCGGTTGGGGCCCAATGATGTCCGAAGTTGCGCACTTTGTGAAAGACGTCATTTCCCCGCGCGGCGCCGTTTCCATCATGTCTGGGATGCATCCCGCTTCAGATTCGGTTGAGGGTCACACGAAAGTTGGTGCACTGCGCATCCATCCTACACATGGGCCGGATCAGACGATCGATTTCGCCGACGAACCCGGCCACCAAAGACTTTGTGATTCAGAGCAAGCATTTGTTCTTCGATCCATCAAGAAAAACCTCGACCTTTCTCGTCATATGCAAGACGCCGTTCAATCCCTTGCTGTATGCCTCGCAGCGGACGAGAGCATTCGGACAGGACGACCAATCGATCTAAAGGAACAAGCATGATCGCCCTCTCACTTGAAAACATCTGCAAATCATTTGGTCAGGTCGCCGTCCTCAAAGACATCTCCCTGACCGTGAATGATGGCGAATTCATCGTCTTTGTCGGCCCATCGGGCTGTGGCAAGTCCACGCTCCTCAGATCCATTGCCGGGTTGGAAGATGTAACCTCAGGTACGATCCGCATTGGTTCCGACGATGTTACCAACACTCCGCCAGCCAAGCGCGGGATTGCAATGGTTTTTCAAAGCTATGCTCTTTACCCGCACCTCGATGTCGAAGGCAACATGGCCTTGGGTCTCAAACAGGCTGGGGAATCGAAACAAGCGATAGCCGAACGTATAGACAAGGCTTCTCGAATGCTCAGCCTTGAGAAATATCTCAAGCGTCGGCCTTCCGAGTTGTCAGGCGGGCAAAGGCAGCGGGTAGCTATCGGGCGAGCAATAGTGCGGCAACCGAAGCTTTTCTTGTTTGACGAACCCCTTTCAAATTTAGACGCCGCCCTGCGGATGGCAACCCGCGTCGAGATCGCACGGCTTCACCGTCAACTCGGTGCAGCCATGATCTATGTCACGCATGACCAAACCGAAGCCATGACTCTTGCGGACCGAATTGTGGTTCTGCGTGACGGTCATATCGAGCAGGTCGGTTCACCGATGGAGCTCTACAATAATCCGGCCAATCAATTCGTTGCTGGGTTTCTGGGAGCCCCTTCTATGAACTTTGTGGCGGCAGGGCCTTTGGGACTACGGGGCGAAATGCTGGGCATTCGGCCCGAACAACTTGAAGTGAAGCAGGGCGGTCAGGTAAGCGGCAGCGTCACCCATATCGAGCGGTTGGGGGGCGATACAAACTTGCTCGTCATTACTCCCGCAGGCGAACTGGTGACTGTGCGTCTTTTCGGACAGCATGACTATGCGGTAGATGCACCAATCAGTCTAGGGTTCGACCCTCGCCACGCCTACTACTTTGACTCGGCGGGCCAGCGCATTCGCGATTAAGAATGCGCTAGTCCCACAGGCATTTCGTCAGGTAATGACATCTGGTCCGGAGCGTCCTGTCCTTGCTCGGATCCCCGCAAGGTCTTCGGCAGCACCAATAACCGGCGCAAGTGCCAACTGCACATCCTGATCTAGCCCAACCGGGCCTCCAACATAACGCTCCAAGTAGAGCCTGAGCGTCGCACCCTCTGTTCCGGTCCCGGAGAGCCGCAAGACAAGCCGCGAACCGTCCGTGAAAACGACGCGAAGCCCCTGCCCTTTTGACACTGATTGGTCGACTGGATCTGCATACGAAAAATCATCTGCAGTCGAGATAGTCATGCCGTGCAAAGTTTTCCCGGGCAGATCGGAAAGCTGCATCCGAAGCTGCTGCATGACGCCTTCCGCGTCTGCAACTGGCAGCGCTTCGTAATCATGACGCGAATAATAGTTTCGCCCGAACTTTGCCCAATGTGCCGCTAGGATATCGGCCACTGACTCCTTGCGTACGGCTAAGATGTTCAACCATAGCAGCACGGCCCACAGGCCATCCTTTTCACGAACGTGATCGGAGCCTGTCCCAAAACTCTCCTCTCCACAAATGGTGGCCAAGTCAGCATCAAGGAGGTTTCCAAAGAACTTCCACCCTGTCGGCGTCTCGTATGATCCCACACCCAGTGCCGCAGCGACACGGTCAGAAGCAGTAGAGGTGGGCATGGATCGAGCAATTCCCTTCAGGCCTTTGCTATAGCCCGGTGCAAGGTGGGCGTTTGCCGCAAGTACGGCCAGACTATCTGACGGAGAAACGTAAATGCCCCTGCCCACGACCATGTTTCTGTCACCATCCCCGTCAGAAGCTGCACCAAAGTCCGGTGCAGCATCGCTGAACATCTCATCCATAAGCTCCTTCGCCCAAGTGGGGTTTGGATCTGGATGCATGCCACCAAAGTCAGGCAAAGGTATTCCGTGTACAACGGCCCCCAACTTTGCACCAAGTCGACGCTCTAAAATTTCGGTTGCGTAAGGTCCAGTAACTGCATTCATCGCATCGAACCGCATGCTGAAGCCGCCTGTGAACATCGCGCGGATCTTTGGAAAGTCGAAGAGCTTCTCCATTAACGTCGCATAATCGGCAACGGGATCTACGATAGAAACTTCTGTCTTTTCAACATACTGAGACCCGATCTTTTCCAGATCAACGTCAGCAGCATCAGAAATTCGGTACTCGGAGATTACCGTAGTGCATTGAAAGATCGCTTCCGTCACAGCTTCAGGGGCAGGTCCCCCGTTTGGCGTATTGAACTTGACTCCAAAATCCTCGTCGGGACCGCCAGGATTGTGACTTGCTGACATGATGATGCCCCCGTCGGTCTTGTGGAGGCGGATGAGATGAGAAGCCGCAGGTGTCGACAGTACCGCTCCCTGACCGACAATGACTTTGCTAGCACCGTTTGCAGCGGCCATTTTTATGATGATCTGTGCTGCACGGTCACAAAAGTACCGGCCGTCGCCACCTAGTACAAAGACCTTCCCCTCAGCCCCCCCAATCGCATCAAATATCGACTGAACGAAGTTCTCGAGATAGTCTTTCGACATGAAGACCGGCGTTTTCTTGCGAAGACCGGACGTTCCTGGCTTTTGCCCATCAATTGGTTTTGTGACGCAGTTAAGACTAGTCATTTTTCGACACCTCATGTTCAGCCGGATCCGGCTGCAAGAATAACTGCACAGATTGCTCTGGGACTAGAACACTGCCGGAAACCCATGTCTCCGGCCACCTTGGCTCTGCACTCTCCAATAGCCAAGTCCACTCACCGTCGGGAAGTTGAAAGTGGACCTCACTTCCCACATTGAAAACCGCCAGCAAGGTTCCGCCGGTGGTTTCTTCGCCTTTCATGCGCATTTCACACGCCAAAGCCCAGTTTGTTCTTGTCTCCCAGTCTTCGGGCCGTGGTTCACCACCAGACGGCATGCGCCAGACGAGATTTCGTTTGCCGTCCGGACCTACTTCCCCGTGCAAAAATGCTGCCTGACGCAAGATCGGGGTTTCTCTGCGAAGCTTTGAAAGTCTAGCAACAAACGCAGCCAAGTCGCGGTCTGCGGTCTGCCAGTCTAGCCAGTTTGTCGGGTTGTCTTGTGCATATGCATTGTTGTTGCCTTGTTGACTCCGACCAAACTCGTCCCCCGCCAATATCATTGGCACTCCCTGAGATAAGAACAGGGTTGCAAGCATGGCGCGCTTGCGGCGTTGCCGGGCAAGCACGACTTTCGGCGGCGCGTCTGCCCCTTCAACACCAAGATTGTCAGAACAATTATCATGGTGGCCGTCGTGGTTGTCCTCTCCATTCGCCAAATTGTGCTTCTCACGGTATGAGACAACGTCGTGGAGCGAAAAGCCGTCATGTGCGGCGAGGTAGTTGACGGATGCACGAGTGGTACGCCCGGTCTTGTCAAACAGTTCCGCCGAACCGTTCAGGCGCCGCGCCAATTCTGATTGAGATCTGTCTCCTCGCCAGTAGCGGCGAACAGCATCCCGATAGAGATCATTCCATTCACCGAAAAGAGCCGGGAATCTCCCAAGGCGATAGCCATCGGGACCAAGATCCCAAGGCTCTGCAATCATGATCATCTTGTTGAGTATCGGGTCTTGAGAAACCGCGCTCAAGAAAGCAGAGCCAGGTTCAAATTCCCCAGGTCCGCGTAGCAAAGTTGGTGCCAAATCGAAGCGGAAGCCCGATGCGCCAAGTGCCGCCCAGTGACGCAAAGCGTCCATGACCAAGCGCAACACCATCGGGTGGGCGACGTTCAGCGTGTTCCCCGTTCCGGTATAGTTGAGATTGTTCCCGTCCTCGGTAAGGGCGTAGTAGCTCTTGTTGTCCAGACCGCGATAGCAGAGGGTTGGCCCCTTTTCGTCGCCTTCACCTGTATGGTTGAAGACAACATCGAGAATGACCCCGATACCGACTTGCCGATAAGCTTGAAAAACGGACGTCAAATCCAGAAGTTGGCCAGCTTCCGCATAACGAGGTTCAGGTGCCATCATGGCTATGGGTTGATATCCCCAGTAGTTTACCAAACCCCTCTCGATCACATGTCGATCGTCAAGAAAAGCTGCAACTGGAAGTAGTTCCAGATGCGAAACACCGAGATGTCTAAGGTGCGAAACGACGTCCAGACTGGTGAGACCCGAATAAGTACCCCTAAGTTGTGCAGCCACATGTAGGTTTCGAGCAGTCAGTCCTTTAACATGTGCCTCATAGATAAGGGATAACTCAACAGGCTCAGAGTACGACGCCGGTCTATCGGGAATGACAATAGATCGAGGCACGACGGGAGCGCTGTCTAACGGGCATGGCATGCCACCCGACAACGGGGGCAATCCACGGTGTCCTGTCATCAGATCATCCCAGACGAGACGCCGGTCCAGCGCTCGGGCGTATGGGTCGATCAATAGTTTGGCGGGATTGAAGAGATGCCCTTCGCGAGGCACCCAAGGACCATGCGCACGATATCCATATCTTTGTCCAACCGCCAAACCTCGAACATGGCCATGCCAAATGTCCCCCGACCGAGCTGGTAGAGCGATCCGGGTCTCACGATCATCCTCATCAAACAGGCAGACTTCGATCTGCTCGGCATGGGCAGAGAAGACTGCAAAGTTTACACCCTCCGCATCAGCAACTGCTCCCAGTTTTGCTGATGATCCTGAACTGACCTTCGATTTCATCTTGATCGGACAGTCTCATAGACTAGGGCATATTTTTCAGCCGCTCTTCGCCAGCCAAGGTCTGATTTCATCCCCCGTTTCTGAAGTGACGTCCACGCCGACTTGTCCGCGTAAAGATCCAGCAGCCGACGAAGTGCCTGAGACAGAGCAATCTCGTCGATTGGATTGAAGGCAACTCCAGTTGCTACGCCCGCTGTGA
>JBATMT010000031.1:0-3322 GCA_049289975.1 Paracoccaceae bacterium
ACTTCACCCCGTAACTATCGACGATATCAATGTTTTGCGTAACAGCGTCGGCAGTACCAAGGTACCACTGGGTTTCAGAAACACGTTGGGAAGCAGGAAGAATATCAAGATATTCATTCCGTTCAGCTCGGAAAAACCCCCATCCCCGCTGCATGTGCCGAATGAGCGAATGCGCCTTGTACTGCGTGGCTATCGCCATTTTCCGGATGCCCGAGTTCAACGCATTCGAAAGTGCAAAGTCGATGATCCGGGTCTTGCCGCCAAAGTAAACTGCTGGCTTCGCGCGACGATCTGTGAGTTCTTTCAACCTGCTGCCGCGTCCACCGGCAAGAACGAAGGCCATCGCTTGCGAGGACAGGCGCTGATTTGGTCTTGGCTGCATAGTCTTTTCTCCCATTACTCTTCCCTGAGCACGATTACTGAAAGCGGTGGCAGATAGACACTGGCCGACCAGGGTTGCCCCTGCGCGCCACTCTGTTGAGCCACGACATTACCCATATTGCCACCGCCGGCACCCGCATAGGCGACCGCATCGGTGTTCATTACTTCTATCCATTTGCCACCTGCTGGCAGCCCAACCTGATAGGCTTCACGACCGATCGGTGTCATGTTTGCCAATACTACGATGCGCTTTGCCCCTTCGGCTTGTCGCACGAAAGCATAGATCGATCTTGCGGAGTCATTGGCATCAAGCCAAAAAAATCCGTCGGCTCGAGTGTCCGTTGCATGCAAGGAGGGCTCAGCTCGATAAAGGCTGTTCAGGTCACGGATAAGGTTCTGGACACCTCTGTGCATGTCATTGCCAAGTAAGTGCCAGTCAAGCGATCCGCTGTGGTTCCACTCGCGACCTTGGCCAAATTCTTGCCCCATGAACAAAAGTTTCTTGCCGGGGTGGCACCACATGTAAGCATAGAGTGCCCGCAGATTTGCAAACTTTTCACCGCCCTGCCCCGGCATCTTCCCGATCATTGAACCCTTACCATGAACAACTTCGTCATGGCTGATCGGCAAGATAAAGTTTTCGCTGTACGCATAAGTCAGCGCAAAGGTCATCTGATTGTGATGCCAGCGGCGGTGGATCGGATCTTTGGACATGTAACTGAGCGTGTCATTCATCCAGCCCATGTTCCACTTGAAGCCAAAACCAAGGCCACCCTGGTCCGTGGGGCGTGAAACGCCAGAAAACGCCGTTGATTCTTCCGCGATCGTTACAATCCCCGGAATACCGCCATAAGTCTGACGATTCATCTCTTGAAGGAAATGAATTGCCTCATAGTTTTCGCGACCACCGTCCTTGTTGGGAATCCACTGTCCATCAGTCCGCGAATAATCGCGATAGAGCATAGATGCGACCGCATCGACTCTGACTCCATCGAGGTGGAACTCTTCCATCCAGTAGAGTGCATTTGCGGTGAGGTAGTTTAGGACTTCGCGGCGTCCATAGTTGTAGATGAGCGTATTCCAGTCCTGATGGAAACCTTCACGAGGGTCCGCATGTTCGTACAGCGCTGAACCATCAAATTGGCCGAGGCCATGTTCGTCTGTTGGGAAGTGACCTGGAACCCAGTCGAGGATAATACCCAGACCAGCTGCATGCGCCGCATCGACAAAGGCTGCGAATTCTTCAGGGCGACCGTGGCGGATTGTTGGGGCGTACAGTCCTATTGGTTGGTACCCCCATGAGCCGTCGAAGGGGTGCTCGGTGATAGGCAAAAGTTCGATGTGGGTGAAGCCCAGCCCCTGAACGTAGGGTATGAGATCACGTTGCAGCTCGGCATAACTCAGCATCCTTCCGGCGTCAGCTCGGCGCCAACTTCCAAGGTGCACCTCATAGATCGATATAGGGGCATCGACTTTGTGTACCTCTGCGCGACAGTCCATCCATTCTTTGTCGTTCCAAACATGATGGTCCAACCTGCGAACCACAGATCCAGTGGCGGGAGGATGCTCCGATCCAAAGCCAACTGGATCCGCCTTGAGCGGAAGCAGGCCGCTCGGTCCCAGTATTTCATATTTGTATGTCGCGCCCTCGCCGACTTCCGGAAGAAAGATTTCCCACACCCCGGTCGTCCCACGCCGCCGCATCATTGAGCGCCGACCATCCCAAAGATTGAAATCGCCAACCACAGAAACGCGTACGGCATTTGGCGCCCATACAGCAAAATGCGTTCCTGAGAGTCCCTCATGCGTCATAACATGCGCGCCGAGCGCCTTCCACAAACGCCTATGACTGCCTTCGCCTAGAAGATATTCGTCTATTTCGCCCAGAACCGGCGTCAGACGGTAAGGATCGTCCCATTCCCACATCGAACCGTCGTGAGACTCGGCAAGCAGTCGATAGTCACGCGCAGGACACGCGCCCGAAAACAATTCCGGCGCAGAAGCGTGTGCATCGAGGGGATGAAGCTTTCCTCCTGCATTTGCCCAAACGTTTCTCGCACCCGGCACCAGCGCCGCAACTCGGCCATTGTGCCACCCCAAAACCGAAAACGGCTCGCTGTGTTGAGCCGATGCCAGCAGTTTCGCTGTGTCGGCGCCAATTAGGGGGTTTCCCTCGTCCACTCTTAACTTCGCCACCGCGACCCTCCCAGATGTCGGTTAAAGCGCCGGTGTAATCGTCCAGATATCACTCATATAGCCACGGATAGCACGATCGGAGGAGAAAAAGCCCATCCGCGCCGTGTTCAGAACAGCCATACGCATCCAGTGTGCTTGATCTGCGTAGGCGCGTGAAACTTCTGCTTGAGCTGCCTCGTAGGCGGCAAAGTCTGACGAAACGAGGAAATAGTCGTGGTTCCACATACGATCCACCACGCCGTGATAGCGATCAGGCTGACCTGGGCTAAAGCGACCCTCCACAAGCATTTGCAGCACGTCTTGCAGGCTCTGACTTGCCTCGATTGCATGGCGCGCGTGTAGGATGTTCTTTCGACGGTCCAAGACCTCACTTGCGGTCAGTCCAAAGAGGAAGAAATTCTCCGCTCCGACTTTTTCACGGATCTCGACGTTTGCGCCGTCAAGTGTACCGATAGTCAACGCACCGTTTAAAGAAAACTTCATATTGCCCGTGCCTGAGGCTTCCATTCCAGCGGTCGATATCTGTTCAGAGAGATCGGCGGCGGGAATAATGCGCTCGGCCATCGAGACATTGTAGTTGGCGGGATAGACCACCTTCAACAGACCGCGCGTGTCCGGATCATTGTTAATGACCATAGCAACATCGTTAATAAGATGAATTATTTCTTTCGCAACTGCATAACCCGGCGCCGATTTGCCAGCGAATATCTTGACCCTCGGCACGAAGTCCTTATGCGGGTTACTC
>JBATMT010000032.1:0-3978 GCA_049289975.1 Paracoccaceae bacterium
GGCACGAGGTGATGAGCCGCATCAGCGCCGATCTGGAACCTACGCCCCTGCCGATGATCCAACCCAACGAAGTGGTGCCGAGCCCGGGCGTGACACCGGGCGGCGTGCCGACGGCTCCCAGCTTTCCGGGGCAGGTATTTGATGCGACCGGAGGAGGTGCACAAGCACCAGTTCCGCAACAGCCGCAGCAGCAACAGGGACAAAGTCTGGGCGATATCCTCCTGGGGATTCTGAACGGCGGCAACTGAAACAAAAAGGGCGCCCGAAGGCGCCCTTTTTGCATTTGGCGGGTGTGCGTCACACTTTGATCGCGGCAATCAACTTGTCGATGTCGCCCTTGTTCTTGTCAAGTAGCGAGCCAACTTCGCTCCGCTCGGTCGCCAGCATGTTCACGCCTTCAATAATGATATTGAAGAACCGGCTCTTGCCGCCCTTTTCGAACACGTGCCAGCGCACTTCAAATGGTGCCTGACCCTGCAACTTCGCGGTCGAAACCACTTCGAAGAAGCTCTTCAGCGGATGGGCGTCCTTGACTTCGATTTTGCCGCCGATGAATTCACGGAAACGCTTGCCATACTTCACTGACAGATAACGGGTGTAGGCTTTGGTAAAGGCCGCTTTCTGTGCCGCAGAGGCGCTGCGCCCGGCCGGGCCCAGCGCGGATTGGGCAATGTAGTTCACATCGGCATAGCGCGCGAAGATATCCTCGAACGACGAAAACATAGAGCCCTCGGACTTACCCGAGTTGATGACGCTGTTGATTTCGCCAATCAGCTTGCCAACCAGTGCATCCGCCTGATCGACGGTCATCGCCATCAACTTGAGCGGAGTGGCAGCGACAAGCGCCGCGCTAAGACCAAGGAGCGAAAATTCCCTGCGGGACAATTTACTGAGCATAGGGGTCCTCATTCGGATCGAATACCTGTTCTTCAATGCCGAGTTCGTAGTGACGGTTTTGCAGATAGAGCAGCCTCGCCTGCGCGTAACTGTCGGCACTTTCGTAAAGGATTGACTCGTAAGTATCTGCGAACCGTTGCCGGTTCCCGACCTTCGCGACCAACCTTCCAACGGTTATATAATAAGCGTCAGGTCGTCCAACCAAACTGTTCACTGGGTCGGTCACGATATCGACAACGGTTCCGGCAAAATCTCGCTCGGTCGACGGGCCTAGTAGCGGCACTTCCAGATAGGCGCCTTCTCCCACACCCCAGACATGGAGGGTCTCGCCAAAGTCGGCCGGATCGGCGTCAATACCAATGGCCGACGCCGGATCAAACAGACCGCCGATACCGACAGTCGTGTTCACGGCGAAGCGGAACGTGTTTTGCAGCGCCGGACCCGGTTTGGCCTGCAGCAGGCTGTTCAAGACAGCGCTTGGCATGCCAAGGTTCGACGCGAAATTGCTGAAGCCAATGGCGACTGGCTTCGGAATGATCGGCAGTATGCCCTTTTTCTCCGGTGTTCCGAAGAACGTAGCGTCTACGGCCGTATTGAAACGATGAACCTTGCGGTTGCCGGATTCATAGGGGTCGTTGAACTCCGCACCGGGCTCGGCGCGGGTACACGCCACGGCCACGGTGCTCAGAACTGCGACAAGCGCAATTGATCTGAACAGGGCAATCTTATCTGCGAAAGACTTTTTCAACATATCGCTCTTAGCTTGGCCGAAGCAGGGGCGGGGCTGGCTGCCGCGCTACAGCCATAAGAGTCGCGCGGGCGGGATTCAAGCCGATCTGCCACCAAAGCTCCTAATGGATCAATAACCCGCGCATCGGGAACAACATCGTAATGCCGAAAGAGGCGCCGCAGATACCTGAAAGACAGTGCTCGCCGCTTGCCGGCCTTTGGCATCTGTTCGGCTGGGCCGCATTTTTTTCCGCGGCTGTAAATTTGCTGATGCTGACGGGTCCGCTTTTCATGCTTCTGGTGTATGACCGGGTGCTCCCTGCCAAGTCCGTCGAAACACTCCTGTCGCTTCTGATGCTCGCCGCATTCTTCTATGCACTTCAGGCCTTTCTTGATGTCTGCCGTGCCAGAGTGACCTCACGTTACGCTGCACATCTGCAAAACCATCTCGGGGGCGCCTTCTTTTCGGCAAGCCTTGCACCGCCCGGTGCCGAAAATGCCCGGCGCTGCCTGCAGGAGTTGGATGCAATGCAAAAGGCCTTGTCGGCGCCCGTTGCGCTTGCAGTATTTGACCTGCCGTGGGCACCACTGTTTCTGACGGCGGTTTTCTTGCTGCACCCGGCGTTGGGATCTGTGGCAATTGGCGGCGCGGCCCTGCTCGCAGCGGTGACAGCGGTGCACCACAGGTTTGTGCGACGTTCGGCACATGAGGCGTCGATCCGACTGACTCTTTCAGAGCAGACTGCGGCGCAGTGCTGGTCTGCTACGGAAACGGTGCGTGGTAGCGGCATGGCCCAAAACCTCCTTTCGATCTGGCTTGGCCATCGTCAGGTTGGCCAACGGAACGCGATGCGGACCGCGGATATAGGGGCGATTGCGTCGGCATGCGCGCGCGACCTGCGCTTGTTCTTGCAGTCGTGCCTTCTGGCGACTGGCGCATGGCTTTGCATGTCCGGGATGATTTCCAGCGGCGCAATGGTCGCTTCCTCAATTCTTGTCGGGCGGGCACTGGCACCGGTTGAAGGCCTGATAGCAGGATGGGCCATATTGCGGCGCGGGATAGCCGGATATCGTTACCTGCGTCGACAAGGGCAGTGCGCATTTGCGCAACCGACCCGCATGACCTTGCCCCGACCCTCAGGGTTTTACGAAATCGACCGAGTGACTGTTCACCGCCCCGATGAATTCGGCTGCATTGTTGACGCCGTTTCTTTCCAGCTGCGTCCGAGTCAGATCCTCGGCATCGTTGGCCCTTCAGGAGTCGGCAAGTCCACGGTTCTGCGGCTTGCAGCAGGATTGTTGGCTCCCGATCTGGGTTCTGCGCGGCTGGATGGCGCCCATATCGCACAGTATTCCGACGAAGTGCGAACCGAGGCGATTGGCTATCTATCGCAAAAGATTGATATGTTTCGCGGTTCGATCGCTGAAAACATAGCTCGTATGCAGCTTAACCCCGATAGTGCTGCCATCGTCTTGGCAGCACGCCGCGCCGGTGCCGACCAGATGATAAGGTCTCTCCCCAAAGGCTACGACACCCTGATCGAGCCTGCCGCACCCAGTCTCTCAGGTGGCCAGATACACCGGATCGCGCTGGCCCGCGCTCTCTTTGGCTCTCCCCCGATCCTGTGTCTGGATGAACCGGATGCAGCACTCGATTCCCACGGCGTGGCGGCCCTTCTTGGTGCACTCCAGACGCACAAGAGTGCTAACGGAACCACCATACTTGTGTCCCATCGTCCCTCGGTTCTGGCGATTTGCGATCTGCTCCTGTCGCTTGATGCCGGAACTGTGCGGGCTTTTGGTCCGCGCAATTCTGTCATGCGAGACCTGCGGTTAGCAGCACCACCGCAGCCGGTTGTGGCGCGGATGGGTAACGCGTGACTGCCGCCGAAGACATGTCGGTACGCGGCACCATATGTGCCGGACTGGCGGCAATCTCTGTGCTGTTCCTCGGTTTCGGCAGTTGGGCAACGCTGACGACGATCACGGGTGCAGTGGTCGCAAGGGGGCAAGTTGACGTGGAAAGCAGTCGCTTGCCGGTACAGCACCCCACCGGCGGCCGGATTGCCGAACTGAGGGTCAAGGAGGGGCAGGTCGTTGCCGCAGGCGCACTACTCATGCGTCTTGATTCGTCCGAACCATCGGGAGAGTTGACAGCCGTCGAAGGTCGGCTTGCCGCCTTGTTGGCCGAAAGGGCGCGCCTGTTGGCAGAGCAAGGCTCCTTGCTTGCATTGAAGTTCCCTGATGATCTTGCCGACCTTGCCCGCACCCGTCCCGAGGTTCCCGACCTGACATCGCGACAGGAGCAGCTTTTCACAGACCGCAGGGCGGCCTTTCAAGCCGAAGTCGAAC
>JBATMT010000033.1:0-1697 GCA_049289975.1 Paracoccaceae bacterium
GTTCGGTGCGGCCGGTCCTTGTGACATCGTGATCGCCAATGCGGGTGCAGCCGACAGCAACGTGATGGCCAAGACCTCGCTGGCGCAATGGAATGCCATGATTGCCGTGAATCTGACCGGGGTGTTCCTGACGCTCCGTGAGGGGCTGAACCAGATGAGCGGTTGGGGGCGATTGATCTCGGTCGCCTCGACGGCAGGGCTGAAGGGTTATGCCAAGGTGGTGCCCTATGCCGCGGCCAAACACGGTGTTATCGGCCTGACACGGTCGCTCGCCCTTGAAATCGCGCGGCGTGACATCACCGTCAATGCGCTTTGTCCGGGTTTTCTTGACACTGAAATGACCGAGAATTCGATCCGCGTCATCGTGGAAAAGACCGGCAAGACCGAGATCGAGGCGCGCGCCGCTCTTGAAGGTTTGAACCCGCAAAAGCGACTGATCCGGCCCGACGAGGTGACCACTGCCGCGTTGTGGCTTTGCGGACCGGGGTCTGACGGGATCAACGGGCAGGCCATCACCATCGCGGGGGGCGAGTTATGAGCGACCTGTCGAAGCGACGGCTGAAGATGTGGGTGCGCCTGTTGCGCGTGACGCGTCGGACCGAAGGCGAGTTGCGCGAATATCTGCGGCTGAAGCATGACACGACACTGCCCCGGTTCGACGTAATGGCCGCGCTATTCCGGCGAGGCGAAGGGGTCACCATGTCGGAACTGAGCCGGATGCTGCTGGTCTCTAACGGCAATGCCACAGCGGTCGTCGATCGACTGGAGGCAGACGGTCTGGCCCTGCGGACACCCTCTGTCGCCGATCGGCGAACGGTGTTCGTGTCGCTGACGCCCGATGGCCGCAAGACCTTTGAACGGCAGGCAAGCGGCCATGAGGCCGAGGTGGATCGAATCTTTGCCGACCTGAGTGCCACAGAACTTGATGAACTGTCCGACCTCTTCAAGCGCCTTGCCCGGCGTGCCGAGGCCGGGGAAGAGGTGAGATGACCGACCTGACCAACTTTCGCCCCAAGCACTTCCTGTTGGAAGTAAAGGACCGTATCGCCACCGTCCGGCTCGACCGACCGGACCGCAAAAATCCGCTGACCTTCGATAGCTATGCCGAACTGCGCGATTTTTTCCGGGCGCTGCCCTATGAGGACAAGATTGATGTGGTGATCTTTGCCCCGAACGGCGGAAATTTCTGCTCGGGCGGCGATGTACATGACATCATCGGCCCGCTGGTGGGAATGGACATGAAGGGACTGCTTGCCTTCACCCGCATGACCGGCGATCTGGTCAAGGCGATGATCCATTGCCAAAAGCCCGTGATTGCCGCTGTCGATGGCGTGGCGGTCGGCGCGGGGGCAATCATCGCGATGGCGGCCGATCTGCGGATTGCGACACCGGCAGCCAAATGCGCCTTCCTGTTCACCCGCGTCGGGCTGGCCGGTTGCGACATGGGCGCGTGCGCAATGCTGCCGCGCATCATCGGGCAGGGCAGGGCGGCGGAACTCCTTTACACCGGGCGCAGCATGTCGGCCGATGAGGGCGCTGCGTGGGGCTTCTGGAACGCGCTTCACGCCCCCGACGCGCTGGAGGCCGAGGCGCTGGTGCTGGCCACGCGTATCGCCGCTGGACCGACATTTGCGCATGGCGTGACCAAGACTCAGCTCAATCAGGAATGGAACATGAGTCTGGATCAGGCGATCGAG
>JBATMT010000034.1:0-5062 GCA_049289975.1 Paracoccaceae bacterium
CGCTCAAGGAGTCGGGCTTTGACGTCGACGTCCTGAACTGGCGCATGGTCGCCGCTGCTCCCGGCCTCTCGGACGAGCAAAAGGCGCAGGTTACAGCCGACATCGACAAGATGGCCAAGTCGGAAGGCTGGAAAAAGGCGCTCGAGACCAAGGGCTGGGCAGACACCTACCTCTCCGGAGCCGATTTCGACGCCCAACTCGCCAAGGACGTTGATACCACGACGACCATCCTCAAGGACGTCGGTCTGGTGAAATGACCAGCACCAATGTTCAAGGACGCCGCCCCGAAAGGGCGGCGTTCGTTGTCGCAGCCATGCTGGCCGCCCTCGGTGCGCTCCTCGTCTGGGACAGCAGCCGCATCGTCAATAACGCAGGCTATGCTGGCATCGGCCCCGGCGACGTGCCGTGGGTCATCGGCATGGCCCTCTTCGGCCTTGCTATCGCGACCTTCATCTCCGGTCTGCGCGGACCCATTGCCGC
The DNA here is from genome assembly GCA_049289975.1 of Paracoccaceae bacterium. Taxonomy (GTDB): domain Bacteria; phylum Pseudomonadota; class Alphaproteobacteria; order Rhodobacterales; family Rhodobacteraceae; genus TMP-24. The sequence continues at coordinate 481 of JBATMT010000034.1, forward strand.
AGCCCGACCGAAACAGGAGATCTTGCCGATCCTCCTGATTCTTCTTGGGCTTGGCTTGCAACTGATCTTGTTGAAACCACTCGGATTTACAGTGGCTTCCGGCCTTCTCTTCACCTGCACGGCCGCCGCATTCGGCAAGCGCAGGTTGCAACTGACCCTGCCTGTTGGCCTGATCTTTGCCTTCCTTGTCTATGCGCTCTTTGACCGGATATTGCAGCTGAACCTGCCCGCCGGTCCGCTCGAAACGCTTCTGCTTGGCGGATGACCCATGACAACGTTTGATTTCCTGCTTCAGGGCCTCTCGGTCGCGTTCGACCCGATGATCCTGCTCTACGCCCTGATAGGTGTCACGCTTGGGACCGCCGTCGGCGTCCTGCCGGGCATTGGCCCGGCGCTGACCGTGGCCCTGCTCTTGCCCGTCACTTACGGCCTCGACCCCGCCGGATCGCTGATCATGTTCGCGGGCATCTACTATGGCGGCATGTATGGCGGCTCGACCACCTCGATCCTGCTGAACACGCCCGGTGAAAGTGCCTCCATCGTCACGGCACTCGAAGGCAACAAGATGGCGCGCGCGGGCAGGGGCGGACCAGCCCTCGCAACCGCCGCCATCGGCTCGTTCGTCGCGGGCCTTCTGGCCACCCTCGCACTCGCCTTCGTCGCGCCCTATGTCGTCAAGATGGCGCTCGCTTTCGGCCCCCGCGAATATTTCGCGCTCATGGTTCTGGCCTTCGTAACTGTCTCCGCGGCCTTCGGTGACAGCACCCTCAAGGGGCTCACCTCGCTTTTCATCGGCCTTGCCCTTGCCATGGTCGGCATCGACGGTCTGACCGGGCAGGCGCGCCTGTCCTTTGGCGTCCCGCAACTCCTTGACGGCATCGAGGTCACGACCCTCGCCGTCGCAATGTTCGCCATCGGCGAAGCGCTCTTTGTCGCCGCCGAAGGGCCCAGCGGCGATGGCGGCATCCACGCCATCAAGGGCTCGGTCCGCATGACCGCACAGGATTGGAAACGCTCGTGGAAGTCGTGGTTGCGCGGCACCGCCATCGGCTTCCCGATCGGCGCCATGCCAGCCGGAGGCGCCGACATCGCCAGCTTCCTGTCGTTCGCGACCGAAAAGCGCTTCTCGAAATACCCCGAAGAGTTCGGCCACGGCGCCATCGAAGGCGTCGCGGGACCCGAGGCTGCCAACAACGCTGCCGCCGCTGGAACGCTCGTGCCTCTCCTGACGCTCGGCCTGCCGACAACGGCCACCTCGGCCATCATGCTTGCAGGCTTCCAGCAGTTCGGCCTTCAGCCCGGCCCGCTGCTCTTCGCGACCGAACCGAAGCTCGTCTGGGGCCTGATCGCCAGCCTGCTCATCGCCAACGTGATGCTTTTGATCCTGAACCTGCCGCTCATCCGGCTGTGGGTAAAGCTCCTGTCGATCCCGCTGCCGTGGCTTTATGCCGGGATCTTGCTCTTTGCTACGCTCGGCACAATCGGGGTGAACCCATCACCGGTCGAGCTTGCCATGCTCTCGATCTTTGGCGTGCTTGGCTATCTGATGCGGCTTTATGGCTACCCGATTGCCCCGGTGATCGTCGGCCTCATCCTCGGACCGATGGCCGAACAGCAACTGCGCCGCGCTCTTGCCATCGCTCAGGGCGACCCGATGACGCTCGTTCAGACCCCGCTCGCCGCCACCCTCTTGTCGCTCGCCCTTATCGCCCTCATCTTACCGATGATCCTTCGGCTGATGGGACGTGGACAGGTCCTGGCCGCTGTGGCAACAGACGAAGACTGAACCGCAGCCGCAAACGACAAGAACAGGAATAACAACAATGATGGAAATCTTCACCGCGGCGGGCTTCACGGCGCTTATGCAGGTCATCGCGATCGACCTCGTACTTGCCGGCGACAATGCCGTCGTGATCGGCCTCGCCGCTGCGGGTTTGCCCAAGGAGATGCGGACGAAAGCCATCCTCGTCGGCATCCTCGCCGCCACCGTGCTGCGGATCTTCTTTGCCCTGATCACCACACAACTCATGGCCGTGGCAGGGCTGGTTCTGGCCGGTGGCCTCTTGCTGCTGTGGGTCTGCTGGAAGATGTGGCGCGAACTGCGTGAGGGTCATGCCGCCGACCTGCAGACCGCCGAAGAGGCGCTGACGGGCGAAGACCTGAACCGCGACGGCGCAATCGCCCCGGCCCCGCGCAAGACCTTCCGCCAGGCGGCAATCCAGATCATCGTCGCCGACGTGTCGATGAGCCTCGACAACGTGCTGGCCGTGGCAGGGGCTGCGCGCGAACATCCGACGGTACTTGTCATTGGCCTGATCCTTTCCATCGCCTTGATGGGCCTCGCGGCAAGCTTCATCGCGCGCCTTTTGGGCAAGCACACCTGGATTGCCTATGTCGGCCTTGCGATCATCTTCTATGTCGCGCTCAAGATGATCTGGGAGGGCTGGCATCAGGTCGAGCCACTCGTCCAGGCCACCATCGGCGGCTAACCCAAGGGGCGCTTCCGTCTCAGGAAGCGCCCTTTGCCAATGCCTCGAAGCGACGCAGGTCTGCGGCCTCCGGCACCTCGCCAGAGAACACTTCGACATACTGCCGAAGCAATGCATTCCGCTGAAGATTGGTTTCCTGCACCTCCAGCGCGTAGTAGCCGATCTGCATGAAGTAGAGCGTCCTCGCCCGTACGACAGCTTCTTTCGCGTCGGCCCCAAACCGCGCGAACATCGCGGTCAGCGCGGTCAGCCGTTCTTCGTCCGCCTCATGCACAGCGCGGGCAACGTCTGGCGACCGGCGTGCCCATTCCCGCACCGCAAAATCCAGCTTTGCATCGAATAATGCGGGGTCCGCCCAGCACTCAAAGACATTCAGCACAGCCTCTGACACCCGCGCCGCCGGTCTGCCCGCCCGTTCGACAATCACACTGGTGTTCCGCGCGCGCCAAAGGTCAAGCAATGCCCGAAGAACCGCCTCGCGGTCATTGAAAAACCAGTAGAAACTCGACCGCGAACATCCCAGACGCTGGGCCAGCGTCATGACCTTGACCGCAGCGGCCCCTTCGTCCATCAGCACCCTCAGCGCCGCATTCAACCAATCTTCCCGTGTGGTACTGACCGGGTCGGCCGTCGGTTCCTCTGCCATGCTCAATCCTCCGGTGCCGCGCCCCCGGCAGCGACCCGCTCGCCGATCCACCCCGCCAGCCTCTCCCGTACCCCTTCGCACGCAGCAGGTGGCACAAACGCCGCCAGCGTCTGCTTCCACACCGCCGTAGCCCGCTGGTCCGCCCGCAGCGCGCCCGCATCCGTCCAGCTTCCGTGGTTGGACAGGTCCGCGACCAGCGGCGCATAGAAAGCGTCCTGATAGCGCTCCATCGTGTGTGCGGTCGCAAAGAAATGCCCGCCCGGCGGCACCTCGGCAATCGCATCAAAGGCCAGCGCCGCCGAGTCAGCCGGGGCAGGGCGGCACAGCATCGCCAGCGTCTGCAACGCCTCCATATCAAGGATGAACTTCTCGTAGCCAAAGGTCAGCCCGCCCTCCAGCCATCCCGCCGCATGGATCGTCACCGTCGCCTGCGCCAGCATTGCGCCCCACAGCGCCATCACTGTTTCAGTCGCCCCCTGCGCATCTGCCACGTTAGACGCAGCACCCGTGGCCGATCGCCAAGGCAAGCCGATATGGCGGGCAAGCTGGCCCGACCCCAGATTGGCGCGGATATGCTCGGGTGTGCCGAACGCGGGCGAGCCCGACTTCATGTCCACGTTCGACGAAAACCCGCCATAGGCCACCGGTGCGCCGGGCCGCGCCAGTTGCGCCAGCGTGATCCCGGCCAGCGCCTCGGCATGCTGCAACACCAGCGCGCCCGACACCGTGACAGGTGCCATCGCACCTGACAGGCAAAATGGCGTGATAAGCGAAAGCTGCCCGGCACGGGCAAAGTCGATGATGCCGCGCGACATGGGAATATCCAGTTGCCGCGGCGAGTTCGTGTTGATCACCGTCGTCGCCCAGACTCCATCGGTAAAGCCCGCTTCGTCCAGCCCCCGCGCAACGCGGATCATCTCGAACGCTTCCGCGACCTGCCTGCGCCCGCGCGCATAGACGAACATCGGCTTGTCGCAGTTGGCAAGTTGCTCTTCCATCAACGTGTAATGCCGCACGTTGACCGCCACATCCTGCGGCTCTGCCGAAGGCCCATGCATATGGATGGCACCGAAACTCTGTTGCAGTCGCAGGGTCTCGACATAGTCGCGCTTTGATCCGGGGCGGCGACCGCGTTCATTGTCGAACGCATTGGGGCAACCCGAGCCTGCCATGAACAAGGCAGCCCCCGGCTCGAAGACCTGTTCCCGCTGCGAATTGGCCGCCCGCAGCCTTATGCTGCGGGGTGCCGTCGCCAGCGCCGCCGCAACCATATCGCGCCCGATACGGACCATCTGGGTCTGCTCATCGACAAGCGCACCGCCCTCCCGGTAGATCTGCCGCGCCTCGTCCAACAGCACGCGCATCCCCAGTTCCTCCAGAACCCGAAGCGCCGTGTCGTGCATGGCGGCGATCTCGTCATCCGAAAAGCCCGCCTGCGGGGTGAAGG